>MWOR01000172.1 GCA_002025865.1 Prochlorococcus sp. HOT208_60m_813I02
TATTACTATCATCAACGAGAGGGATTTCAATAGGAATTTGAGCTAATAATGGTAAATCATTTTCTTTAGCTAATGTTTGTCCACCTCCTTTACCAAAAATTTCATATTTTTTGCCTGGCATATCTGGCGGAATAAATACTGACATGTTTTCTACAATTCCCAATAAAGGTACTCCAAGTTGTTTAAACATTGCTAATCCCCTCCTTGCATCTTGCAAAGATACTTTTTGAGGAGTGGTGACAACTATTGCTCCAGAAATAGGCACAGATTGAGAAAGGGATATTTGAGCGTCTCCTGTTCCTGGAGGTAAATCAATAACCAAAAAATCAAGATTATTCCATTCAACTTGGTACAAAAATTGTCTGATAATACTATTAAGCATTGGTCCTCTCCATATAACTGGCTGACCTTCTTCTATAAGGAAACCCATTGATACCAATGAAATCCCAAATTTATTTATTGGTATTAACCTTTGATCACTGCCACTACCTTCTGTAACCTTTGGATTCTGTTCGGCAACTCCCATCATTGAGGGTGTATTAGGTCCATATATATCGGCATCCAGCAAACCAGTTTTTAAGCCTAATTTAGCTAGAGAACAAGCGAGATTAACTGCAATGGTACTTTTCCCAACGCCTCCTTTACCACTGCTTACAGCTATGATATGTCTAATCCCTTCAATCTTCTGCAACTCAGGTGCATTACTTTGATTTTGAGATTCTGTTTTGGAAGGGTTATTATCTATCTCTATTTGAACATCATCAATATCTTCAAAATCTAGTAGTACTCCTCTAACCTCTTGTACAATTCTATCTCTCTGAGAATTTGCAAACGTTGGTAATGATAATGTTACGATTACTCTCGGTATAGTTACTCTTACATTTTTAATCCAAGCTAATTCAATTACATTTTTCTGTGATCCAGCATCTAGAACTTTTTGTAAAGCAAAATTCGCATCTTCTATTGTGGTCATTAAATTTTTAAATATTTTGACAAGGTAGTCGACTGTTTAAAAGATTAAGAACTATGTCGAACTATCAAATAATAGGCAATAAGGACCCCCTAAGAGAAATTATAAAGAGAAACTTATAATTAACCAAAAAAATTTTTTTCTTCAAGATTAACTAAATACATGTTGAAAGAACCTTCTATAAACTCGAGAGAAAAAACTAAAAATCTCTTATTAACTCTTCAAGACAAAATTTGTTCAGGACTTGAAAATATTGATGGCAAAGGGAAATTTACAGAGGAATCCTGGCTAAGAGACGAAGGTGGCGGTGGAAGATCAAGAGTATTGAAAAATGGTTCTATTTTTGAGCAAGCAGGCGTAAATTTCTCAGAAGTACAGGGAAAAGAATTACCTCAATCTATAATCTCTCAAAGACCGGAAGCAAAAGGTCATGAATGGTTTGCTACAGGAACTTCTATGGTTTTACATCCTAAGAATCCCTATATTCCTACAGTTCATTTGAATTATCGATATTTCGAAGCTGGTCCTGTTTGGTGGTTTGGGGGAGGTGCAGACTTAACCCCTTTTTATCCTTATCTTTCTGATATAAGGAATTTTCATAATGAGCATAAAAAAGCTTGTGAGAAAGTTGATCAAGATTTGCATAAAGTTTTCAAACCATGGTGTGATGAATATTTCTTCTTGAAACATAGAAATGAATCTAGAGGCATAGGAGGTATTTTTTATGATTATCAAGATGGTTCAGGCATTATCTATAGAGGCAATAATCAAAATGGAGAAGCATCAAAAGCTTCACAAAATATTGGCAAATTAAATTTAAATTGGGAAAATTTATTTTCTTTAGCGGAAAACTGTGGGCAGGCATTCCTCCCTTCATATTTGCCCATTATTGAAAAAAGAGCTTCTCAAACATATTCATCAAAAGAAAGAGAATTCCAGCTGTATCGAAGAGGTAGATATGTCGAATTCAATTTAGTTTGGGATAGAGGGACGATTTTTGGACTACAAACAAATGGCAGAACTGAATCTATATTAATGTCTTTGCCGCCTTTAGCTAGATGGGAATATGGATATCAAGCGAAAAAAAATTCTCGAGAGGAATTTCTCACATCAATTTTTACAAAACCCCAAGATTGGTTAAATGATAAAGAGTTAGAGAAATTCTGTATGGAGAATTATATTTTTGATTAAAATTATCGAATAAAATTTTAAAGTATCTTAAATAGGTGTTTTAAATAAAGAACCGTCACTTTTCAATTGAAGTTTTTCTCCGAGTTCATTTTCTAAAGAGATTAATTCATCCCTATGGGCTCTAAGTCTCATAAAAGTTAAATCATTTTCATTTTCGTTGATCAACCTTAATTCAAATTTCTCCTCTCTTGCTGATTTTTTAAAATAAACAATTCCAGACAAAGGACCACCAATTAATCCCAAAAGAATAGGCCACCAACCTAATTCAGGATATATTTGAATAATTACTAATCCCAAAGCACAAGAACCAAAACCACCAAGAAAACCTAAAAATATTGCTAAAAATTTACTAGAAACAACTTGACCCTTAAATATTAAAATTCTTTGTTCAAAATCTCCTCCTGTTTGTTCCCATCCCCTCAAATTAAGCCATTCACATAAACCATTTAAGACCTTAATTGGCTGCTGAGAAGATGAAATCTCAACGATGGTTGTTCTATCTTTACTAGAAGCCCTAAGAAAAAAAAATAATCCTATGGCCAAGAGAATTGTCAGCAATAATGTTGAATTTAAGGAATATGACATTAAATAATTTTTTCTAATAACTCTAGAATAAAAATTAAAGTTACATCATATTATAATTTTTTAAAATTATTCTGTAAAATATTCTTATTAAATAAAAATTCTTAATTAAATAAAATCTTAAGTTATATTCTAAATCTTAAACTACTTTTAATACTTATTAAAAATGACTAATGAAAATAAAAATATTGATCTTCTTTATAACGATTTAACAGTAGATTTATACAATCTTTATAAAAAATCATCCTACCTAGCTATTGACACTGAAGCAATGGGTTTAATTCATGGAAGAGATAGACTTTGTTTAGTACAAATATGCAATGAATTTAAAAGAACATCCTGTATAAAAATCGAACTTAATACATCCTCTTCGCCTCATTTAAAAAAACTTCTTGAAGATGAAAAAATTACTAAAATATTTCACTACGCGAGATTTGATGTAGCAGCTCTAAAATGCAAGCTTGAAATTAATACAAAAAATATTTTTTGTACAAAAATTGCTAGTAAGTTGGCAAGAACTTATACAAATAAACACGGCTTAAAGGATTTAATTAATGAATTGTTAGGTATAGAACTGGACAAAAGCTCGCAAAGTAGTGATTGGGGTAGCAACGAAGATTTAACAAAAGATCAATTAGATTATGCAGCAAATGATGTTAGATATTTAATTGAAGCTATGCATAAATTAAAAGTTATCTTAGAAAGAGAGAATAGATATGAATTAGCTCAAAAATGTTTCGAAACGGTTTCTGTACATGCTGATTTAGACATACTAAAATTCTCAAATATATTTGAACATTAAGAATCAATCTTCAGTTAAAAAATTATCTTCACCATCAAGAGTTTCCATAAGCTTATCAAGTATTCTTGAAGAACTTAATTTATCTCCATCATTTTTTTCACAAATTTTTAAAATATTTTGCGCAACTCTTATTTTTTCATGAATAGTTTTCGAGCCTTCTTTTGCAATTTGAATTTCTACTTTCTTTTTAGCAGAAGATAAGCTTATACTCATAAGTTTTGCAATCTCTGCACAAATTTTTAGGTATTGCCGATCATTTATTGGATACATAAAATAATTAATAATTAATAAGCTAGTGCCATTTACCAAGATAACAAATGAAGGTTTATGGCATCTACGATTTTTTTACTTGCTCCGGATTCCCCCATTCTTTTTTTCCCAATTTTTGCTTGTTCTAACCTATCAATTTTTCCTTTCAAAAGTAAACTTAAACGTTTTAAAAGAATTTTTTTATTCTTGCAAACTAAAACACTACCTCCCAATAATCTTGATTGCCTTTTTGCAAATGATTTTGTAAATTGTGGTCCAGGTCCCGGTAGAGAAAGAGATGGAATTCCAAGGCCAGCAATTTGCTCTGTAGCAGTTCCTGCATTAGACAAGCCAACTTCTGCCATATTGGCCCATGAATTAAATTTACCTTTTCCAATCACGACGTATTGATCTTTCTTTTTCCATACTGAATCTTCTTCAATTAGTAATTTAAATTTACTCTGTCTTATAAAACCATATTTGTTTAAATAATTTTGAATTTGAATCACATTCGCATTAATGCTCAAAGGCAAAAGTATTAACAAATCCTTTGATAAATCAAAATCTTGCAAACAATTTAGAAAATTATCAAGATTTTTAAGAGCTTCAGGGTATCTACTTCCAACTAATAAAATAATCCTTTTAAAAGAAATAATATTTGATATCTTATGGTTTGTTACATTAACAAAATCCATCATTGGATTACCCAAATATTTTGCATCAATATTTTTTTTATACAAATTATTAGCTGTAATTTTATCTCTCATAATTAAATTTTTACATCTTGGAGATTTCATTAAAAACATTTCCCATGGATCCCATTCAGAACCTTTCAACTTATGATAAAAATCGCTTAAATCCCAACCTGGCCCACTACTCCAAGTATGATCACTTTTGGGAGTTCCAATGAAACTAAAGTCGCATTCTGAACTCCAAGCATAGAGTAATGGCAAGAAATCGCCTACTGCGATAATTTTGCAGTTATTTTTTGACTTCTGTTTTACAAGTAGAAAGTTTCTTAAATTATCAATTAAAAATCCTGCAAACAAATCAAGCACAAATCCCTTCAGACTTTGATTGCTAAAACCTCCACTAGGCAGCTCTTTTAAATATCCTATTTTACGAAAATTCTTTGTTTTTATGGAATTAAATACATCTCCATTTCCTACTAACGGCAAAACTTCAATTTTTTTATTTTTTATTTTTTTTAGTAATCTTTTTATTATCTCCGATGCGATTAAATCTTCTCCATGACCATTGCATATAAATAATAGAGAATGAGACACCTTACTGTTAAGATCATAAAAAGACTCAATCGAATCTTTTTCGGCGGCATGGCCAAGTGGTAAGGCAGAGGATTGCAAATCCTTTATCCCCAGTTCGAATCTGGGTGCCGCCTTGTTAAATTTTTTTACGCATTTAATTATGAAGTTTTCTAAGAACTTTAATTTCAAATAAAGGGTATAAACTTTCAATTACTTATTGATATGTAGAAAATAATCTTTTCTTTATTTTTTTTAAATAATAGCTGATATCCATTAATAAATAAAATTTAGTTGATTTATTAATTATTTTCATCAGATTATTTAAATAAGAATTTGAATTATTTTAGTAATCATTATCTGCTACACACATTCCTAAACATCTAACACCATTTGATGCGGTCCTTTTGCAATGATTACATAAAATGGGATCTTTCTCTGAATTAAGGTTAATTTTTGAATTATTTTGGCCTCTAATACTTATTAACTCTTGCGTTGAATCAAATAGAGTCATTCTTGAAAATCATCACTTGAATCGATACTAACAACAAGTGAAGCATTAGTGTTGGAAGAAGGTATATCCATAATTTTTACAGTTTCTTTAGGCTCATCAATAACTTGATGCTCTTCAGTACTTTCATCAACTGCACAAGCTTCAAGAGCTTCTCGAAGTAGTGAATCAAAAGTTGCTCCAGGCAATCTATGTCTTGCAACCTCAAGAAAAGTTCTCGGTAACGATTCAGATGCAGCATCTCGTAAAGCAGGATTATTCTTTCTATGTTCCTGTTCTTCTTCTATTGATTTAATAAACCTCAGTGTGACATCTCTTTTGGTAGAAGCTTTGATTAGCGTATCGTTTTCCGGATTACTAACATTAGGTTCATTTTCAAGATCACTAAGTCTTTTTTCCAAACTATTTAAAACTTCATTAGCTTCTTTACTAATATGCGCTAATTGACCATCGGACAAATTAGGTAAATCAGCGACAAAAACTTTCCCATGATCCCTTAGTGTCAAGAAAGTTGGCCTAGGGCCTTGAGCCTGTCTACCATTTGACTCAGAATTATTACCTATTGGTCTTTTTGGAGGTGTAGGACCAGCTGAACTACGTCTACGTGTAATTCTTTGATTATTTGCAAAGGGCATTGAATAAAGGTTAAATCTTAATACTTAAACTTCCGATATAATTCGGCTGTAATTTTATTATATTACACTTAACTTTTTCATTTGGGTATAAAAAATAATTTTTTAAAACTCATTTAAAAAAGTTAAACAAATTTAAGTTAATATTTCTGGCAAAAATTTAGGCATTGTTGAATCATTTTTTCGAACTATCTTTCCAATTTCCCAACTATCTATTTCATAATCTTCACAGATACTAAATATCGCGTCCTTAAATTGTTTATCAATAATTAAACAAAATCCCACTCCGAGATTGAAAGTATTCCAAAAATCTTTTTCAGGAATAGATCCTTTCTCTTTAAGGAATTTAAATAATATAGGTATTTGCCAAGAACTGGTATTGATATAAGGAATAAAATCAGAAGGAATACATCTTGGTAAATTTTCTGGAATTCCTCCTCCAGTTATATGAGACATTGCTTTAATTTCTATATCTTCAGATAACATTTGGTGAATCACATTATTGTAAATTTTTGTGGGTTTCAATAACTCATCATAAAAATTTAAGTGAGAAACTTTTTCAAATTCTTTATCTATTTGAATATTGTTTTGAATAATTTTTCTTACTAAACTAAAGCCGTTACTATGAACTCCATTACTTTTTAAAGCAACTATTAAATCATTTTCAGAGACTTTTTTACCATTAATAAGCTTATCCTCATCAACTATTCCAACACAAAATCCTGCAAGATCATACTTATTATTTGAATAAAATCCAGGCATTTCAGCAGTTTCTCCGCCGAGTAATGAACAGTTATTTTCTCCGCATCCATGTGAAATTCCCTGAACAACCCTCAATAATTGTTTCTTATCAAGCTTACCGGTAGCAATATAATCTAGAAAAAATAAAGGTTTTGCACCACTAGTAATGATATCGTTCATGCACATAGCAACTAAATCAATACCAACCTCAAAGTGAAAGTTTTTACTTTGGGCTAATTCTAATTTTGTTCCAACGCCATCAGTCCCTGAGACAAGAACTGGTTTTTTAAAACTATCGATAGGAATTCTAAACAAACCTCCGAACCCGCCAATACCCTCAATCACATTAGATGTATGAGTTCCTTCAACTGCCTGTTTAATTTCGGAAACAAATTCTCGTCCAGCTTCTATATCAACACCTGATGTTTTGTAATCCATGAAATAAAAATGATAGACTTTCCTTATATAGATATTCCTCCTAAGATTGCTTTTGTCCAGTAATTATTTATCAAATAGATTTATTTTTTAAAAACAAAGTGAAGAAAGTAATCATAAGGAAAACTGAAGAAATAGAAAATTGGAGGAGAAATATAAATAGTGAAATTAACTTCATTCCAACAATGGGTAATCTTCATAATGGCCATATTAAACTAATATCAACAGCAAAAAATGACAATTCGAATGTTAATTTAGTAAGTATTTTTATTAATCCACTTCAATTTGATAACAAATTAGATTTAGATAATTACCCTAAAACAATTGATAATGATATAAAAATCTCCTTTTCAAATGGAGCAGATGCTATCTTCATCCCAAGTAATGAAGATATATATCCACCGAATAATAAAAATATTAAATTCCTAAAAGCTCCAAAAGAATTATCTTCTGCTTTATGTGGATTAAATCGAATTGGACATTTTGATGGCGTATGTACAGTAGTTTATAGATTACTTAATCTCATCAAGCCAAAAAATCTTTACTTAGGAGAAAAAGATTGGCAACAACTTTTAATTTTAAAAAATCTCGTCCTTAGAAAGAAATTAAATGTTGCTATTAAATCCATTCCTACACAAAGAGATTTTGATGGAATTCCTTTAAGTTCACGTAATGTACATTTATCAAAAAACGAAAGAAAATTGATTAGGTTTTTTTCAAGTGAGTTATTAGAAGCAAAAAAAAATTTTCAACAAGATAAAAAGATCAATTTAAATCAAATAATTAAGAAGCTATCAGAAAAAAAAATTTCAATTGAATATTTAGAACATTTACACCCTCATACACTCCAAAAAACAAGACTTGAGGATAATATTTCGTTATTGGCTGGTGCGATAAGATGTGGAGAGACAAGATTAATTGATCACGTTTTTCTAATGAAAAGAAGGCCGATTATTGCAATTGATGGTCCTGCAGGTTCAGGTAAAAGTACCGTAACAAAGTTAATAGCGAAGAAACTTCAACTTTTATATTTAGATACTGGCGCAATGTATAGGGCATTAAGTTGGCTAATGATAAAAGAAAGTATTGATTATAAAAAAGAAAAAAAATTACATAATATTCTTAAAGATATATCTATAGTTTTCAAGTCGAATACAAATTCACATCAGGATGTTTATGTTAATAACTACTGTGTTACTGAAGAAATTAGGTCGCAAAAGATAAGTTCCATCGTTTCTAAAATTTCCTCAATAAAAGAAGTAAGAAAATTCTTAGTAGAAGAACAAAGAAAAATTGGAGAATCAGGCGGACTTGTAGCTGAAGGAAGAGATATAGGAACTACTGTTTTTCCTCATGCAGAACTTAAAATATTTTTAACTGCTAGCATCGATGAAAGAGCAAAAAGAAGAAAATCTGATAAAAATAGTAAAGACTCACAAGAAATAGACCTCAATACATTAAAAGAACTTATAAAAAAAAGAGATTTTGAAGATTCCAATAGGGAAATTTCACCTCTAATAAAGGCGAATGACGCAATAGAAATTATTACGGACGGATATACGATTAATGAGGTAGTGGATAAAATTATTGACCTTTATAATGACAAGATTCCTAAAGAGACTGAGATCAAATAAATTCAAGAAATACTTTCCAAAAAACCCTTTACAGAGTCTTCTAAAATATCAAGGACATAATCGAAGCCCTCATCACCTCCAAAATATGGGTCAGGAACTTCTTGCTCATTAAAAACTGATCTAAAATCTTGTATTTTTTTTATTGATGCAAAACCAGTTGAAGCTGTTCTATTTTTAAGATCTTGAATATTTCTAAAATTTGAATTGTCCATCGCAATAATAAAATTAAATTCGTCAAAATCTTTGCTAGTAATCTGACGAGCCCTGCTTAGGATATTTATATCTCTTCTTTCTGCCGCAATTCTCATCCTAGAGTCAGCTTTTTTTCCAATATGCCAACTCCCAGTCCCAGCAGAATCTACAATAAAGCAATCAGTTAATCCCTTCTTTTCAAGTAGACTTACAAAGATAGCTTCTGCTGCAGGAGACCTACAAATATTTCCCAAACATACAAAAAGAACAGAATTTTTTTTCATATGATTTCAAATTCCAACAAATTATAAGACTTTTAAGTAGTAAATAAAACTTCTTCAATTAAAGATTCAGTAAATTCTTTACCAAACAAACTAGACAACATTGGCCTTGCTGGATCGTTATCTCTTCTATAATTCAAATAATTAATTTGACCGTTTATTAACTCTTTTTGCAGCTCAATATTGACTTCTTTGCTTTCGAAAAGAGTTTCCAAATACAAATCAAGATATTCCTTAAATGAAGTATAAAGCTGATTAGTAATTAAAAAATCACTTCTTTCTTCTTTTGGTAATTTTGACCATATTACTCCTGGAGAAAAAAATCTAGCTACATCTGAAGACATTTTTTCAGCTAATGGGAGTGATGAATGACAATGATTTTTGAGTTTTATAAGTTTTTCTAATAATTCACTATTGTATTGATTTTGTATTTTTAATGAAGGCTGAAAATCTAACACTAATAGATAACTATTAGGTAGAGAAACAAAATCTACTCCAAAAAATGGGACGTTATAAATAGTATTAGGAATAATTAAAAAATTTAAAACAGAATAATTTGGACTATTAATACAAACTGCTCTTGCGAATTGGATTCTTTTTTTATGCGTTACACCCCAAGTAGAGAGATTTACATTTTTTTTTGATTTTTTTGAACCATAGGTTGAATCTTTATAAGAATATTCTGAGGGTATTATTTTTTCTAAACAGTTATATTTACCTAAATTATTTGTTAAGTATTTTAAAAAATTATGCCATCTCCAATCTGGCCTGTAAAAAATAGTATCTTGTATTAACATTCAATTAATAATCTCATTATTTAATGTAAATAGGAATTTATTGATAAATTTTTTTGTCCATTTTTCTCCAAAAAAAGATTTAAACAATTTATCTGCAGGGTCTTTTTCAAAACTATACTTATCATATTTAATTTGATTAATCTTTATTTCTTCTCCATTTAAAAATTGATTAACAGGATTCGATTTATGAATGTTCAAATAATTATTTACAAATGAATGGAATATATTATTTAAATCTCTATCAAGATTTAATTTATTTCCTCTGCATACAATCACCCATGGAGAAAAATACTTTTTTGAATCATATATATTCTTCATTTTATTATTATCAAATGCAGAATATTTTTTCTTAATAATACCTAAACTTGAACAATATTTTTCAAGATATTTGTCTTCTTGAATTAAAGGTTGATAATCAAGTATTACTAATAACTTTTGAGAAGTTCCAAACCATAAAATATCAGCTCCTAAAATAGGCATTTCACTATCAAAATTAGGATATGCGACCGTATTAAACACTTGCAGTTTTTTGCCACCATCTAATCTTGTTATTCGCCACTTTCTATATTCGGGAGATGAAAAAAGCCAATTTTTAATATTATATTTTGAGTCTTGATTGTGATGTTCTTTGAATTCACTAGATATTTGTAGTTCATGACCGTTTAATTCATCAATATTGGTTTTAAGGAAATCAACTAATGAATCAAACATAAACATTATGTTTCGGTACTTCCTTTCCTAACTTTTTTTGTAATGTAATTGAATACAATCTTGCCTAAAACAGCAATTAAGTTACCTTCAAGCTCCTTAAACATTTTCATATTGTAAGTAAAAGCTTGATTTGCTTCATCAATAATTTGATCAGCAGTCTTTTGATTTATTGGAAGTTGATTCAAAGTAAGGGAATATTCTTCCTTGAATTTCTTTTCATCAGCAATTAATTCAAACTCATAAAAATTTAAACCATCATTTCCCTGCAAATTTAACGCTTTTTTAGCGATTCTTTTTAAGATTTGCCCCCCAGATAAATCTCCTATATAGCGAGTGTAGTGGTGACCAACTAATAGCTCTGGTGAATTTTTTGCAACCTCTCGAATTCTTTCGACATATTCTTTTGCTGAGTGAGAAATATTAATATCATTCTTCCAGTTTTCACCAAAATAAAATTTTAGATCATTTATAAGAGTTTCTTTCCTGAATAACGATTTAAAACCTATAGGTTTTATTACGGGATGTTCCTCATTGACCAGTCTTTCAATTTCTTCTTCCATAGCTTCATAAACAAAATATAAATCACTAATTAATTTTCTATAAGATTTTTTTTCTACAACTCCTTTTAAAAAACAAGCCACAAAGCCAGTATTTTCTGCCATAGTATGGGATTTTTTTGTCCCTTCTCTTAATTGTCCTGCAAGAGCAACTGCCATTTATTTTGAATTATTTTTGTAAGTTTATTTAATCTACATGGAAAATACATAAAACAGCTAATTTTTGTTACCAGCAGATGTTGTAGAGAATAGCTTATAAAGTTCTTTACAAACCAAAAAAAGGTTATCTTTTTGTTCCTTTTGCGGTAGATGAGTGCCAGTCATTTCCCAATCACCGATGGTAGCCACTCTCCATCTCTCATAGGGAACAATCATACCTCGCATTATTATTCCCAACAATTTCGGAACTCTGCCATTATTATCATTTTCAATTCTTAATTGTAAGAGTATTGCTCTACATTCAATAAGAGGACTCCAACCAGGGAAATGAAACGCAAAATCAATAGTATCTTGCATGGATTCATTATTTGAACTGTCCCAGGGACTAAAGTTTACGCTTGCATCTGGAAAATATTTCCGAAATAAAGCTGCAGTGGAAGCAATTTTATTAGCTGTTTCAACATTACTTACATTTGAACTCGCATTCATAAGTAGCTGAGTATTTTTTTGAAAATGACATAATTTGCTTTAACTTGCTTATTAACTACTTTTTCTTTTAATAAAGATGTTGAAATGCTGATCAATAAACAATTCTCTATTCACATTTGAATAATAAATTTCTAGGTTTTAAAGAAAATAACTCATCGCAAATTACAATACGAGGAACTTCAATGAGTTATCTTCTATTAATGCTATGCTATGCCAAAATTTGAAAAATTAACTTTACCTAATGAAGGCGAGATAATAACTTTTAATCAAGGCAAACCTAATGTTCCTAATAATCCAATTGTCCCATTTATTAGGGGTGATGGTACTGGAGTTGATATTTGGCCTGCAACTCAAATCGTTCTTGATTCAGCGATTAAAAAAAGCTATGGAGATGAAAGAAAAATTAATTGGTTTAAAGTCTATGCAGGCGATGAAGCGTGTGAACTTTATGGAACATATAACTACCTCCCTCAAGATACTATTGAAGCAATTAAATACTTTGGTGTAGCCATCAAAGGTCCTTTAACGACTCCCATTGGTGGAGGTATTAGATCTCTTAATGTTGCATTAAGGCAAATATTTGATTTATATAGCTGTGTTAGACCATGCAAATATTATTCAGGAACTCCAAGCCCTCACAAAAATCCCCAAAATTTAGACGTTATTGTTTATAGAGAAAATACTGAGGATATCTACATGGGAATTGAATGGGAAGCGGAGGATAATAATTGTCTTGAATTAATTAATCACTTAAATAACGTTGTCATACCAAAAAGTAAAAATTTAAAAAATAGATCTATACCAGACGGATCAGGAATAGGAATAAAACCGGTGAGTAAATCTGGTAGCCAAAGGCATATTAGAAAAGCTATTGAACATGCAAAAAGATTATCAGGAGATAAAAGGCATGTGACTCTTGTACATAAAGGGAATATTATGAAATATACAGAAGGTGCATTTAGAGATTGGGGATATGAATTAGCAGTAAATGAATTTAGAGAAGATTGCATTACAGAAAGAGAAAGCTGGATTTTAGATAATATTCAGAAAAATCCAGAAATTACAATTGAAAATAATGCTCGAAAAATTGAACCAGGTTTTGACAAGCTTACAAATAACAAAAAAGCATTCATTTGTGAAGAAATTAAAGAAGTTATTGCATCAATATCAAATTCGCATGGAGATGGGAAATGGAGAGAACTTATTCTTGTTGATGATCGGATAGCTGATAGTATATTTCAACAAATTCAAACTAGACCTCAAGAATATTCAATTCTTGCAACCTTAAACCTCAATGGTGACTATGTTTCTGATGCAGCTGCAGCAATTGTTGGTGGCCTTGGTATGGCTCCTGGTGCAAATATTGGAGATAATGCAGCAATTTTCGAAGCTACGCACGGTACTGCACCAAAACATGCAGGCTTAAATAAGATTAATCCAGGCTCAGTAATTCTTAGTGGTGTAATGATGCTTGAATATTTTGGTTGGGATGAGGCAGCTAACTTAATAACTAATGGTTTAAGTAAGGCAATAGAACAAAAAAAAGTCACCTATGATCTAGCACGTTTAATGGAACCGAAAGTAGAACCACTATCCTGCAGCAGTTTTGCTGAAGAAATTATTTTGAATTTCTAATTTTAAAAATTAATTGTATTTTCAAAAACTTTCCAAATATTCACCAGTGAATCTTTAGTGCCAATATTTCCGGGATGTGTAACAACAGGAAGTTTTTCGTCATTTTTAAGTTTGCAAGTTACGACTGAAATGCCTGTTAAAATCTGTCCCTCAAGATAAACATAATCTGCATTAAGTCCATTACTAAGAATCATATTTGTTGTTATTCCTCCTTTTGAAATCAAATATCCTATTTCATATTTCAAATCTGCGACTAATTCAGCGATAAAACAAGAAAGTGAATTATAAAAATTCAATTGTTCAGAATAATCTAAGGACATAAATTTTCTTGAAGTAAACAATACGGGAGTTTTTCCTTTCTCAAAAGAAAATCTAATTTCTTTCAAAAATTTATTTTTAAACAAATTCTTTTGCTTATGATTATTATCTGATGAAGTAATTTGAAAGAATTCAAAAACATCTAATTCAATTGGATTGCAATTGCTTATCTCTAATAAATTTTTCAATTGTAGTGTTGTTAGTTCCACGTATGATCCAATAATTATCAGTCCTGGAAGAAAACTCTTTTCTTTATTTCTAATTCTTAAATTTGAGAAAAACATCTCAACCTTAGGGATGTTTTTTTTCTCAGAAATTGAACTTATAAAACTTGCTGCAGAGCGAAAAAGAAATTTTTTTTGTTTAGTTAATTTTTTAATTACTAAAGCAAATTTGTTCAGTTGAGAATAATTTTCTACATCTACAATTACATGTTTATTTTTATTCAAGTTCTTTAGTTTTTTAAAGACAATATTATTTTCTTCATCATTTAAAATCTCGATATCGGACAATAAAAGATTTTGAATATCTTCAATATTTATTTGCGATTTACTCTTTTGAAATAAAAGATTCTTGACATTACTTGTCTCATATCCAAAAATCTTATCTTTCGCAAAAATTGTTTGATTAATAGGAGTTTGATCAACAAAGTGTGATCCATTAATTGTTAATCTTTTACCCTCTATAAAAGCTGGAATATGAAAAGTAGCATCAAAAGGACCTAAGCAACTATTTAGGGCACTTGGCTCTAAAAAGTTATGTCCTCGAAGAGTAGAGTCTCCTCTACTTATAAAAATAATTTCTCCCTCATAAACTTGAGAAGCAATTACAGCTTTAATATTTTTGCAAATTTCCTCTATTGTGAATTTCGCATCATTTTCCGATAGTGACCTTGTATTAGCCAAAATAAAAAATAAATTAGATTTAGATTCAAAACCTTTGACTAAAGTTGAGCAGTCCCACTTAAGCAGTAATAAGCAATCTTGAACAGTTTGAGAGCCTGTGGGATCATCATCAATAACGACAAATTTCATAGATATTACTTTATTTCTAAAGAGATTTTATTTGTATTGAGGCATTTAACCTTTTACTATCATTTGAAAGAATAATAATGTTTCTAAATCCATCAACAAAAGAATTTCGGGGACTAGTCCAAGGTTCGAGACATATCATTCTTCTTGGAGGATCACTCCAAATAACGCTTAGATCAAAAGGATATGGATGATTTAAAGTTACTTCTCTTTTAAAGATTTTATCTCGAAAAGAGCTTCTACCCGAGCTATACATAAGTAGATCGACTCCTAAATTAACATTTTTCAACTCATCCAAAGTATTACTTATTATGTTTTTTTCTTGATTCTGACAATTCAATGGATTATCAATAAACTCTAAATTTTTAAAATCTGAAATATTAAAGTAGGGATGCAATCCAAAATTTATAGGCATAGCATTGTCTGTTTTGTTAAAAATGGTAATTTCAAATTCTAAACAGTTAATCTTTAAGAAAACTTCTATTTTTAGTTCGAAATCGAAAGGATAATATTTTTTAGTTTTTTTAGATTCATTTAAAGTTAAGATTAAAGATTTTTCGTTTTCATTCAAAGAGTATTGCCATTGCAAATCCCTAGCAAAACCATGTTGTGTTAATTGCAAAAAATCTTTACCAAATACTGAACTAGAAGTATTGAGATTTCCACAAATTGGGAAAAGAATTGGAATACCTCCCCTAATACTTTTTGTCTTATCAATAAATCTTTTTTCATCGAAATAAAGTATCTCTTCACCATCCGAAATCCAATTTGTAATAACACCTCCTCTTTGAGGGCAAAATTTAATATAGTTATTTTGATCTAATTGAAATAAAAAAATTCCTTGGTCTTTATTAGATAATTTAATTTGCACAATTGTTCCTTAAAGAGAATCAACCCAATCCAATATATGCTGATTAACTAATTCAGGTATTTCATCATGAGGACAATGTCCAGCATCAAGAATGATTTCTTGTGTATTCTTTGGTGTAAATTTTTTATAAAGATTTCTTTTTTTTGGAGTATTCATCCAGGGATCTTTGCCTCCCCAGAGCAGTAATAATGGTGAATCAAGTTTTGCGAATAACTTATCCAACGGCAATCCCTGAGGACCTGATGGGTTAAATACACTTCTAAAAACATTAAAAGCACCATAATCTAGAGAAGGCTTTCTTATTGACTCAACTAAGAAATCATCAACATTTTTTTTATCAACATAAACTTGATTTAAAGTTTTTTTAATATTTTTTGGATTTCTCATATTCTCAAAAATCAAACGTTGCAGAACAATATTTTTCAAAAATATGCCAGCAACTGTTTCAATTGAAGTTTGCAACATATTCTTTTTGATAGTTTTTTCTTCACTAAAATATCCAGCAGCATTAAGTAATATAACTCCTGCATTTAGCTCATTTAATTCTGCACCAGCTGCTAATGCTGCATAACCACCTAATGAATTTCCAACAACAATAGTGGGTTTTTTTATTTTCTCTCGTACATAAGCAACAACCTGATCCTTCCATAAGGATCCTGAGTATTCGACATCTTGGGGCTTAGGACTTTTTCCAAAACCGAGAAGATCTATCGCATGAACTTCATATTTGGTACTCAAAATAGGGATATTGAATCTCCAATGATCCGTAGAGGCTCCGAAACCATGAATTAATAAAATTGCATATTCTTTTGATGTTTGATCAGGCTTAGCCGAAATAGTATGGATTGGGTAATTTAAAAAATTCCAGTCATAATTTACATCACTATCTATCAGAGCTGATTTTTCCATTTAATGAAAATTCTATGTTAGTTGATTCTAATAAACTTATTTCTTAAAGAAGACCAACAGGATCAGCTGCAACATCATCTGAGATTTTATTGCCATCATTTGGGGGTTTATCTTTTAGAACAATTCTCAAAAGAACAGGTGCAAGAAATGTAGTTCCAATAACCATTAATAAAATTGCTGCTTCAAGAGAAGGAGTTAACAACTTAGCACTTGTTCCTAGTCCAAGGAAAATTAAACCAACCTCTCCTCTAGGCATCATACCTAAACCTACAACTAATCTATTTGTGGGTTTATCACTTGAAAATACCCATCCAGCTGCAATTTTACCAATAATTGCTACAACTAATAAAAATCCTGCAACTACAAGAGCTGACCTACTTGTTGGATCAAGTGGATTTATAACTGATAGATCCATTCCAGCTCCTACTAATACGAAAAAAATAGTTGCGAATAAGGATACTAAAGGTAAAACCGATTGTTGAATTGCGTGATTATTTTTAGAACTACTAAGAATTAATCCAGCTGCAAAAGCACCTAAAGCTGCTTCCAATCCAATGGCTGTTGCCACGAAACAACACAAAACAAGTATCACAAAAGAAGCAACCACTACCGCTCCAGGAGCCTTTAATCTATCTAATAACCAATCAAAACCTGGAGCAGCTGTTCTACTTAATGCAATAGCAGCAATAACGAATACTACAGCTGCTGCAACTAATTTAACAATAGGAGCAATTTCTAAAGTGCCTCCGGCAGCAAGGGCTACTACAACTGCCAGAATAACAATTCCTAAGATATCGTCTAACACTGCTGCACCAATAACAATCTGTCCTTCTCTAGTTTTTAAATAACCCAACTCGCCAAAAACACTTGCAGTAATTCCTATACTTGTAGCCGTCATAGATGCTCCAGCAAAAACTGCTGGAATTAGATCTACTTGGAAAATAAACATTAATCCAAGAGTTCCAAAAGCAAACGGTAAAATTACACCAGCCATAGCAACAGTGAAAGCCTGAGCTCCGACAGCTACTAATTCCTCTAACTCACTTTCTAGTCCTGTTAAAAATAAAAGAGCATATAATCCCAAAGTTGCTACTGCTTGCAGGGATGGAAAACTTTCGAAATAAACATCAGGTACAGTTTCTGGGGGGATTGACGCTAAAGAACTAATAACATTTACAAGTCCTTCATTTAATTCTGTTCCAGCTGAAGGCGGTATCAACAAATGGAATCCTGATGCCCCTATTACAACTCCTGCAAGAAGCTCACCAACAATTGTTGGCAAACTAAGTCTTACTAATACTTCTGCTAATGCTCTTGCAGCTAAAAATATCAATAGAAACCTTATAACTCCTATCAACGTTTCAGCAACTTCTAAATCATGTGCACTTAATTCAGCAAGTAAAGAGTACATTTAAGTGATAAAAATAAACTACCTAACTGGAAGATAGTTTATTGAGGGCCCACTTTAAGAAATATGTAAGAAAAAAGCAAAAATACTCAACAAGTGTGGATCTGAAGTTACAACAAAGAAATTTTCTAAAAAATGGCTATTGTCTGTTATATGGCTAATAAAATGAATACCAACGAACCCTTTGATCTACGTTTGCCTACACCAGGTTGCTATTTAGATCCTGAGAAAGCTGGAATGGATTCTGATGCTGTTTTTCAAGGAATGACAGCTCATCTCTTTTATACACTTGGAAAGTTAGCTACTTCTGCAAGTCCTCACGACTTGTACATGGCTTTAAGTTATGCAGTTAAAGACAGGCTAATGACAAGATATTTAGCCAGCCAAGAAGTCATAAGAAAAAAACCACAAAAAACAGTTGCTTACCTATCAGCAGAATTTTTAATAGGCCCTCAATTAAGCAATAACCTTCTCAATCTTGGAATAACTCAAGAAGCAGAAGATGCTTTAAAAAGATTCGGCATTGAATCATTGTCAACAATTCTTGAAGTTGAAGAAGAGCCAGGATTAGGGAATGGTGGACTTGGGAGACTTGCAGCATGTTATATGGAATCATTAGCATCTTTACAAGTTCCAGCAGTTGGTTATGGTATTAGATATGAATTTGGGATATTCAATCAGATAATTAGGGATGGTTGGCAAGTTGAAGTAACTGACAAATGGTTAAAGGGAGGATGGCCATGGGAACTTCCACAACCGGACGAATCATGTTTCGTAGGTTTTGGAGGGAGAACTGAAAGTTATAGAGATGATACAGGAAACTACAGATCAAGATGGATTCCTTCTGAACATGCAATTGGAGTACCTCATGATGTTCCAGTTTTAGGATACAGAGTAAATACATGTGACAGATTAAGATTATGGAGAGCTGATGCAACAGAAAGTTTTGACTTTTATGCATTCAATATTGGTGATTATTATGGTGCAGTGGAAGAAAAAGTTGCATCTGAAACTCTTTCAAAAGTCCTATATCCAAATGATGGAACTGACGAAGGTAGAAGATTAAGACTCAAACAACAACACTTTTTTGTAAGTTGTTCTCTTCAGGATATGTTGAGAAGCCTTGAAAAAAGATCAATAGCAATAACAGAATTCCCTAAGCATTGGACAGTTCAATTGAATGATACCCATCCTGCTATTGCAGTTGCAGAATTAATGAGACTTCTTATTGACCAATATCACATAGGTTGGGATAAAGCTTGGAACATAACAACCTCTTCAGTTGCTTATACCAATCACACATTACTACCAGAAGCTTTAGAAAAATGGGATTTAGGGTTATTTAATGATCTTCTTCCTCGTCATCTAGAAATTATTTATGAAATTAATTGGAGATTTCTGCAACAATTAAGATTACGTTATCCTGGTGATGACAAAATCCTTCAAAAACTCTCAATAATTGATGAAGAAGGTTCTAAATCAGTACGGATGGCTCATTTAGCCACAATTGGAGCACATCACATAAATGGTGTAGCAGCTCTCCACTCAGATCTAATAAAAAGACAACTTCTTCCAGAATTTGCAGCTCTGTGGCCTGATAAATTTACAAATGTAACTAATGGAGTTACTCCGAGGAGATGGGTTGCCCTATCTAATCCATCACTATCGAACCTTTTAGAAGAAGAAGTTGGTCCAAACTGGATAACAAATATGGAACTTCTTAAGAAGTTAGAAGAAAAAAAAGATGACAACAATTTTTTGCAAAAATTTGAGGAAACTAAACTAAATGGCAAAAGAAAATTAGCTAGCTTTATCCACTCAAAAACTGGAATACTGGTGGATCCATCTAGTTTATTTGATGTTCAAGTAAAAAGAATTCATCAATATAAAAGGCAACATTTAAACGCCCTACAAATTATTGCCCAATATTTAAGAATCAAAAATGGTACAAACAAGTATGAAGTTCCAAGAACAATAATATTTGGAGGTAAAGCTGCACCAGGTTACTTTATGGCAAAGCTCATGATTAGATTCATTAATGGTATTGCTGATGTAGTTAATTCTGACCCAGATATGGATGGCTTATTAAGAGTTGTTTTTCTACCAGACTATAACGTTAAACTTGGTGAAATAGTTTATCCCGCAACGGATCTTTCAGAACAAATCTCAACTGCTGGCAAAGAAGCATCTGGGACTGGAAATATGAAGTTCGCTATGAATGGAGCGTTAACAATTGGGACCTTAGACGGCGCAAATGTGGAATTAAGAGACCTAGTAAAAAAAGAGAATTTCTTCCTTTTTGGTAAAACTGAAAGCGAAATTATGGACTTAAAAAATAATAACTACTCTCCCAAAACTTTTATTCATCAATGTCCAGAGCTCAAAGAGGTTATACGCCTAATTGAAATTGGCCACTTTAGTAATGGGGATAAAGAATTATTTAAACCTTTATTGAGTAGCCTAACAGGACATGACCCATTTTTTGTTATGGCTGACTTTGAAGATTACTTAAATAAACAAGATGTGGTCAGTGAATACTGGAATAACAAAAAATCTTGGAATAAAATGGCATTATTAAATACTGCAAGATCAGGATATTTTTCTTCTGATAGATCTATTAGAGAGTACTGTAAATCTATTTGGAAAGTATCTCCAATGCCTGTTGAAATTACTTGTGACGTAGAAGAATTAACTAATTAATATTTTTCTTATCTGGCGAATCGGGGGTTTGATGAAATAACCGATTCAAAATTAATCTATCCATATTTAATGGGTCTGGGGCTAATTCATTAGCAATTTCTTTAAATTTTGATTCGATACTATTTGAAATTTTTGAATCAAAAATTCTTTCCATTAATGCTTCAATTGAATATAAATAAGCATTAACACTTTCTAGTTCATCTAGAGCTTCAGTAATTTCTGTATCAGAAATATGTTTTTCTTTTGGACTGGTATCTTCATTTGATTGTCTTTCAGATAATTCTCTCTGCAACTCATCAGTAACCTTAGTACAAAGAGTTCTGAAAGATTGAATAGATGCCCAATTCAATTCTTGTTGCTGCTTAAAAGTAGGAAATTCTCTAATTAGACGATCATGCTCTTTATAAAATCTCTGACAATCAGAGCATTGACATGGTTCTTCAGTCAAAAGAAAAATTGATTCTTCCTATATCATCTCACTATTTTGGCAAAATTGTAGGGCCATCCAATAATTCGTCATTTTCATCAAGTGAATCCGGACTATCTGGCAAAGGTATCTCAATACTAGTAACCAAATTAATAACATCTCTTAGTCTCATGGAATCAGCAAACCATCCCATTGCTTGCTCAGCATCTCCTCTTTTTTCTGCATCATTTGCTTGGTCTTCATGAGCTTCGGCCAAAAGAGCAAGCCAGCACAAGCATCTTGCTTGAACTATTGAAAGATCTAAATCATTAGGTTGGGATTTAGAAATGCGTTCATGCTCTTGTTGAATTAAGAGCTTTAAACGCATATCATGCAACTTAGCCATAAAAGATTTACTACTAACTATACGCTAGCTAGAGAGTAGCAAGTTTGCACACATACTACATATAGTTTTTTATTTTTACGGGACTGGCGGGAGTCGAACCCACGACCTACGGTTTAGGAAACCGTTGCTCTATCCTGCTGAGCTACAGCCCCAATAGATGATTTTTGGAGTATTAAGCATTATGCTAAATGAAAGCAGGAGAGGCAATCGCAAGAAAGTTTTATTTTGTTTCCAAAATAAAACTTTCTTGAGGAAAGTCCGGGCTCCCATATGGTCAGGCTTGCTGGGTAATTCCCAGTGCGGGCAACCGTGAGGATAGTGCCACAGAAACATACCGCCTAATACTTTATGTATGGCAAGGGTGCAAGGGTGCGGTAAGAGCGCACCAGCAACATTGAGAGGTGTTGGCTAGGTAAACCCCGGCTGGGAGCAAGGCTTAGTAGATTTATGACCACTACACAATCTACTTTTAAGAGCCGCTTGAGATTGTGAAGTAATTCCAATCCTAGATAGATGATTGCCCATCTTAATTAAGATGAACAGAACCCGGCTTATGACCTGCTTTCTAATTGTTGTGATTTTTCAAATCTAATGACAAATATAGTCAACGCTAAGAGAATTAATCAAATAACTACTTTTTTAAGATCTTTAAATATTAAATCAAAAAGATTTTCTGACATAATTACAACTCAGAATATTTCAATTATTCAAGAATTTAATCAAGCATTAATCCACTCTTCAGAGGACAACATATTTAATTATGAAAAACTAGAATTTTTTGGAGATGCAGTACTCAGATTAGCTGCTTCTAATTTTATTGAAAAAAAATATCCTCAAATGAGTGTAGGAGAAAGATCAGAGTTAAGAGCACAAATTGTAAGTGATGAATGGTTAACTAAATTAGGGGAAAAAATTGATATAGAGAAATTAATAATTAAAGGACCCAAAGCTCTAGGTGATGAAAATTCAAAAAATACTATTATTGGTGAAGCTACAGAAGCTTTAGTGGGGGCTGTTTACAAGTGCTTTAATTCCATTCAGGAAGTAAATCTTTGGTTAGATGATATTTGGGAGGAAGATTCAGAAATATTTTTAAAAGCTCCATATAAATTTAAATCTAAGACAGTGTTGCAAGAGTGGTGTCAAAGTAAAGGTTTTGGTTTGCCAATATATAAAATAATTGAAGTCTCAAAGAAAAATGGGGACCCCAAAAGATTTTCTTGCGATATATTTATCGAAGGATTAAAAGAATCATCTGCATTCGGCAAGTCCCATAAACAAGCAGAAACAAATGCAGCTAGAGTATTGATAGAAAAATTTATAACTAGAGGTAAAATCTAATTTTTATACTATTTCTAAATTGGTTAGCTGAAAAGTTATGAGTTTATCCCAATTACCTCCTTCAAACAGAACAGCTGCCCTTTTTTTAGTCACTCTTTGTACAAACCCTTTATATCCTCTATAGATAGAATTGGTGTCTTTTACGACAACAAAAGATCCAGGGAGTATGGGTTTAGTAGATAAATCCATAAAACACTCTTTCTAATACAATATTATGATAAATAAAAATGAATGGTTGACTGTTGGATTAATAACATCATGTCATGGAATTAATGGACAGGTAAAGGTTAAATCTCTTAGTGATTTTGAAGAAAGATTTTTAAAACCAGGAATTAGATGGTTGCAAAAAGAAAATGAATCTCCTTCAAAAACAGAACTTATATCTGGTTTCAAACAGCCTGGTAAAGAAATCTTCATAGTTAAGTTCCAAGGAATAAATACAAGAAATCATGCAGAACAATTAAAAAAATTTAAAATTCTTGTTAAAGCCGATACACTACCCAAATTAAAAAAGGAAGAATTCCACTTGTTAGAACTTGTTAATCTCGAGGTAAAGACTTTTGAAGATAATGAATTAAAAAAAATTGGGAAAGTTATCAATTTAGAAAATGAGAAAAATAATTTACTTGTTATTGAACTTTTTCAAAATCAAAAAAAAGTTCTCATACCATTTGTTAAAGAAATAGTCCCATTAATTGATATAAAAAATAAGTTTATAATCATCAATCCTCCAAATGGACTTTTAGAGCTATAAATTTAAAAAATAAAATTTGTAAGAAACTTATTATTCAACAGTTACACTTTTAGCTAAATTTCTTGGTTGATCCACGTCAAGTCCTCTATGAGATGCAATATGGTAACTCAATAATTGTAAAGGCAGTATATTAATTAGAGGTGAAATCCATTCATTGGAGGAAGGGACTTTCATTAAATAATCAAAGATTTCAGTTCCGTTACATTCAGGAGCAATCCCAATCAAATATGAATCTCTAGCTTTTGCTTCTTGAGCATTACTGATAACTTTATCAAAAACCTCACCAGGGGAGGCGATAGAAATTACAGGTACTTTTTTATCTAATAAAGCTATTGGACCGTGTTTCATTTCTCCAGCAGGATATCCAGCTGCATGTATATAACTAATTTCTTTAAGCTTTAACGCGCCTTCAAGGGCAATAGGATAATTTATTCCTCTTCCTAAAAAAATAACATCTTTAATATTAAAAAAGTCATGTGCTAGCTTTTCTGAAGATTTATTATGTTGCTCTATGAGATCTTCCAGTAACGGCGGAAGATTTTTAAGTTCGTTTATTAATTTACCTATTTCTTCAGGACTTTGATTCCCTTTAATTTGAGCAAATTTTATGGCTAATCCATAAAAAGAAAGTAATTGAGCAAAAAAAGTTTTTGTTGCTGCAACTCCAACTTCTATTCCTGCACAGATGTCAATTATATTTGAGACCTGTCTTCCTATAGAACTTTCTTTTCTATTTGTTATTGCAATAAGATTGGGTTTAAATTTTTCATTTTCAATTAAAGAACGTCTTTTAATTTCCATATCGATAGCCGCAATTGTATCAGCAGTCTCTCCGGATTGAGTAACTCCAATAGTCAATGTATTTGGCAATAGTGGAGGTGGTGAGTATCGAAATTCGCTTGCAAAAAAGACATTTGTAGGGATACCTGAAAATTGTTCTAATAAAAAGCTACCCACCATTGCAGCATGTTTACTTGTACCACAAGCAATAATTTCAATTCTTTCTATTGATTCAAAAAACTCAGTATCAAATGGATAATTAATTTGATATTGACCATTATCTGAGTTCTTAATTAAATAATTTTCCAACCAGTTTTTTGCAGTCTGTGGCTGATCATATATCTCTTTCAACATGTAGTGTTTGAAATTCATCTTATCCATTATTTGCTCTGAGACTTTTAAAGAAACGGGATTTCTATATTGTCTCTCGTTGCTAGAGTCATATATTTCGATTCCAAGCGGAGTCAACAAAGCTATTTCTTCATCCTCCATAGGCAAAATAATATTGGTAAAGTTTGCAATAGCTGGAGTATCACTAGCACAAATAAATTCTCCTTCACCCAAACCAATAATCAAGGGCGCTTGTCTTCTTGCAACTACCAAAGAAGTTGGCGCACCAGACCATAAAACTGCTAAAGCATAAGATCCTTCTAAATCAGATAATACATTCCTTACAGCTACTAATAATGTTGACCCATTATTCTCAAGATTAAGTTTACTTAAAGTACTTAACTCTCTTTGAATTAGATGGGGAATTACCTCGGTATCTGTATCAGAATTAAAAATGATACCCTCTTCCTCTAATTTATTTTTTAAATCTTGGAAATTTTCAATTATGCCATTTTGAACAACTGCTATATTTCCTGAACTATCTGTATGGGGATGTGCATTTTTAACCTCAGGTTTTCCATGAGTTGCCCATCTGGTATGTCCTATACCCACAGTTCCGGGAATATTATGATCATTAAGATTACTTATTAAATTCTTTAGTTTTCCTTTTGCTTTTTTACAAGAAATACAATTATTTTCGGAATTTATTATTGCAATACCTGCGGAATCATAACCTCTATATTCAAGTTTTTCTAAACCATTAATTAATAATGGTAAAGCTTTTTTATATCCAGTTACAGCAACTATTCCGCACATACGAATTTTTTTTTCAATTATATTGAAATAAAACGCGTATTAACTAAAACATGGACTCTCTTAAAACTGCACTATAAAAATTAATATGCTAAGCCCATACTCCTAGAAGTCTCATCTCCTAAATAAACACGAATACTTAAGAAATCTGTAGGACATGCCGTTTCACATCTTTTGCAACCTACACAATCTTCTGTTCTAGGAGATGAAGCTATTTGGCCAGCTTTACAGCCATCCCATGGAACCATCTCTAAAACATCAAGTGGGCAAGCCCTTACACATTGGGTACAACCAATGCAAGTGTCATAAATTTTAACTGCGTGTGACATGTAAAAATTGTCTTTTGAACCTCGTTTTATAATACTATTGTCTTACAAAGAAATTAAAAAAATTAAGATATGCTTCACTCTTGTTAACTCTAGGGCATAAAATCATATAGATAATTAGTAATTTTCATAAACTATGTCACAAGAAATCCTCGAAAAAGTGTGTTCTATTGTTTCAGAACAATTAAGCGTTGAAGCAGGAGAAGTCAAATCAGATTCAAACTTCCAAAATGATTTAGGTGCTGATTCTCTAGATACTGTTGAATTAGTAATGGCTCTTGAAGAAGCATTTGATATTGAAATTCCTGATGAAGCAGCTGAAGGAATAGCAACTGTTGGCGATGCAGTAAAATTCATCGAAGAAAAAAAAGGTTAGTATAGGATGCCAAATTTCCATCGAGTAGTTATTACTGGTATCGGAGCAGTAACTCCAATTGGTAATAACATTGATGAATATTTAGTCGGTCTTCAAACAGGTACTAATGGGGTTTCAGGTATTACTCTCTTTGATCCTGAACAACATCCCTGCAAATTTGCTGCAGAAGTAAAAAATCTTAAATCTGAAAATTTTATTGAAGCTAAAGAATCCAAAAGATGGGATCGTTTTTCCCAGTTTGGAGTTATTGCTGCAAAGCAAGCCTTTAATGATTCTGGACTTGAAATTACTGAAGCTAATGCATCAAGAATTGGGGTGATTATTGGTTCTGGTGTTGGAGGCTTACTAACTATGGAAAGTCAAGCTCAAATATTGAGTCATAAAGGGCCTAAAAGAGTAAGTCCATTTACAGTCCCTATGATGATTCCAAACATGGCCACTGGTTTGGCTGCAATCGCTTTGGGTGCAAAAGGACCAAGTTCCTCTGTTTCCACCGCTTGCGCTGCCGGTTCAAATGCAATTGGTGATTCTTTTAGATTACTCCAGCTTGGGAAAGCAGATGCAATGATCTGTGGGGGAGCAGAAGCAAGTATTACGCCTCTCGGAGTAGCTGGTTTTGCCAGTGCCAAAGCTCTTTCTTCCAGAAATGAAAGCCCTCAAACTGCTAGCAGACCTTTTGATGCAGAAAGAGATGGATTCGTTATTGGAGAGGGATCTGGAATTCTCGTTTTAGAAACTTTAGAAAATGCACAAAAAAGGAATGCGAGAATTTATGCAGAAATAATTGGTTATGGAACAACATGTGATGCTCATCATATAACTGCTCCATCTCCAGGCGGGATTGGAGGCGCCGAAGCTATCAAATTAGCAATTGAAGATGCTTGTCTTAACCTTGAAAAAGTTGATTACATAAATGCTCATGGAACAAGTACATCAGCTAATGATAAAAATGAAACTTCTGCAATAAAATCTATTTTTAGAGACAGATCTTACCTCATTCCTGTAAGCTCTACTAAGTCGATGACAGGTCATCTCCTAGGAGGCTCAGGAGGTATAGAAGCTGTAGCTTGTATACTTTCTTTGACACATAATTTTATCCCTCCTACAATTAACTACGTCAATCGAGATCCTGAATGTGATCTTGATTATGTACCAAATAATGCAAGAGAAGCTCAAGTAAGAGTTGCTCTTTCTAATTCTTTCGGCTTTGGTGGTCACAATGTTTGCCTTGCTTTCAGCAAAATGAATTGAAGACAACCAATTCTGTATTTCCAACTTAACTTATTTTAAAACAATGGTCGCTGCATCTGTTTCATTAGAATCACTTTGTGTAAATAGTATAAGAATGCTTGCTGTAGATGCAGTAAATAAATCTAATAGTGGTCATCCTGGATTGCCAATGGGATGTGCACCTATGGGTTATGCATTATGGCAAAACATACTTAATCACAACCCTAACAACCCAAAATGGTTCAATAGAGACCGTTTTGTATTATCAGCTGGTCATGGCTGTATGCTGTTGTATTCCTTGCTTCATTTGACAGGATATAAATCAGTTTCCATAGAAGATATTAAAGAATTCAGGCAATGGGGATCAAAAACTCCGGGACATCCAGAAACATTCGAAACTGAAGGTGTTGAAGTTACAGCTGGGCCTCTTGGAGCAGGAATTTCAAATGCAGTTGGTTTAGCAATAGCGGAAACACACTTAGCAGCTAAATTTAATAAGCCTGATTGCGATATCGTTGATCACTATACTTACGTAATAATGGGTGATGGCTGTAATCAAGAAGGTATTGCATCAGAGTCCTGCTCATTAGCTGGTCATCTTAAGCTTGGAAAATTAATTGCACTTTACGACGATAATCAAATTACAATTGATGGGCGAACCGACGTTTCTTTTACCGAAGATGTCCTAAAAAGATACGAAGCTTATGGATGGCATGTACAACATGTTGAAGATGGGAATCATGATGTTAAAGGAATCACAGAAGCTATTGAAAAAGCAAAATTAATTACAGACAAGCCTTCAATTATAAAAATTTCTACAACCATAGGTTATGGTTCTCCCAATAAATCCGATACTGCTGGAATTCATGGAGCAGCTGTTGGAGAAGAAGAAGCTGCATTAACTCGAGAATTTCTAAATTGGGAATATCCTCCATTTGAAATACCCAATGAAGTATATGAGCATTTTAGAAAATCGTTAAACAAAGGTGAAAGTTTAGAGAAAGAATGGGATTCAAAATTTGAACAATATCAAAAAAAATATCCCTCTGAAGGAGCCGAGTTAAAAAGAATGCTAGAGGGTCAATTACCTGAGAATTGGGACTCAGATCTCCCCTCTTATTCGCCTGATGATAAAGGGTTAGCCACAAGAAAGCATTCACAAATATGTTTGGGTGCTCTAGGTCCTAACCTACCTGAATTAATTGGCGGATCTGCAGATTTAACTCACTCTAATTACACAGATATAAAAGGAGAAAGTGGATCATTCCAGCCACATAGCCCTGAAAAAAGATATTTACATTTTGGCGTAAGAGAGCATGCAATGGCAGCTGTACTTAATGGTATTGCTTATCACAATAGTGGTCTTATCCCTTATGGTGGAACCTTCCTTGTTTTCGCCGATTATATGAGGGGCTCAATGAGGCTTTCAGCACTTAGCGAATTAGGAGTAATCTATGTCTTAACTCACGATTCAATTGGTGTAGGAGAAGATGGTCCAACACATCAACCCATTGAAACTATCCCTTCTCTACGGGCCATGCCTAACATGCTAGTTTTCAGACCTGGAGATGGCAACGAGACGAGCGGAGCTTATAAGCTTGCTATTCAAAATCGAAAAAGACCTTCTGCCCTTTGTTTAAGTAGACAAGGTATGCCAAATCAAGAAAATACTTCGATCGACAAAGTTGCTCTAGGGGGATATATAGTTTCCGATTGTGAGGGAACACCAGATCTAATATTTATTGGTACTGGAAGCGAACTGAATCTTTGTATTGAAGCAAGTAAGGAAATTTCAAGCTTAGGTAAAAAAATTAGAGTTGTTTCTATGCCTTGTGTAGAACTTTTTGAAGAGCAAGAAGAATCTTATAAAGAAAGTGTTTTACCTAGTAGTGTGAAAAAAAGAGTTGTAGTAGAAGCTGCTCATTCATTTGGTTGGCATAAATATACAGGTTTTGATGGAATTTGTATTACCATGGATAGATTTGGTGCATCAGCACCAGGTGGAGAATGTATGAAAAATTTTGGATTTACAGTCGAAAACGTAGTTAATAAGACGAAAGAAATTCTATAACTACTAATTGATAACTACACTGAAGTATTGCATTCTTCAAGCTTATCTTTTAACTGATCAAGAGATTCATCAGAAATCTTTGAATTCATTGGACAATGTTTAGGGCCACACATTGAACAAAACTCTGCCTTCTTAAAGATTTCTTCAGGCAGTGTTTCATCATGGTACTGCTTTGCCCTTTCCGGATCTAATGAAAGTTCGAATTGTTTATTCCAATCAAAGTTATACCTTGCATGACTAAGTTCATCATCTCGATCACGAGCTCCAGCTCTATGTCTTGCTATATCAGCAGCATGAGCAGCTATTTTATAAGCAATTAAGCCTTCTCTCACATCTTCTGCATTTGGTAGACCTAGATGTTCTTTTGGCGTTACATAACATAACATAGAAGTCCCATACCATCCTGCCATCGCTGCCCCAATAGCACTTGATATATGGTCATAACCAGGGGATATATCTGTCACTAATGGACCAAGCACATAAAATGGGGCTTCTGAACATTCTTCCATTTGCTTTCTTACATTAAACTCAATTTGATCCATAGGTACATGACCAGGACCTTCAACCATTACTTGAACATTATGTTCCCATGCTCTTCTAGTAAGCTCGCCTAAGGTCTTCAATTCAGCTAGCTGAGCATCATCAGAAGCATCATGCAAACATCCAGGCCTTAGTGAGTCTCCTAGAGAAAAAGTACAATCATATTTCTTGAAAATCTCACAGATATCATCAAACCTTGTATAGAGAGGATTTTGTTTAAAATGATGTAACATCCATTGTGCTAAAATACCTCCCCCTCTACTAACAATTCCAGTAATTCTTCCTTTAACTTTTGGCAAATGCTCTATTAATAGACCAGCATGAATAGTTTGATAATCTACGCCCTGCTGACAATGCTTTTCAATAATATGAAGAAAATCGTCTTCTGTTAATCTATCTATTGAACCATGAACACTTTCTAAAGCTTGATAAACAGGAACAGTTCCTATGGGAACAGGAGATTCTTGAATAATTGCTTGTCGGACTTCATCTAAATTTACTCCTCCCGTAGAAAGATCCATAACCGTATCAGCACCATATTTAACAGCAAGTTTGAGCTTTTCTACTTCTTCATTGATATCACTTGCATTAGGGGAAGCACCAATATTGGCATTAACTTTGCATCTAGAAGCAATACCTATAGACATTGGCTCAAGATTCAAATGATTAATATTAGCTGGGATAATTAATCTTCCTCTTGCCACTTCTTCCATTATTAAAGAAGAAGGAAGATTCTCTTTTTTAGCGACAAAATCCATTTCTTCAGTGATATATCCATTTCTCGCAAAGTTCATCTGAGTTACATTGTCTTTCCCAAGGCGAGGCTTAATCCAAGAACTTCTCATAATTTCTTAATTTTTAAAAGTGTTATTACTAAAGTTTGATCAAATCTCAACTTCCCTGCATCGAAATTAATGATTCAGGTTCAAAGGGTATGATCTCAGCTAAGTTAAATTTCTTAGCACCCCTAGTATTTATCTTATTAATAGCTCTTTTCTAAAAATAAGTCATCTCATATTGCGTGAATAAATAAAATTGTTTTATTTATTTTTTTGATAAGACTTTATCTTTTTTAAAATATTTTTTCTATCTAATTGTCTGCTCATACCCCTCTCCAAAATAATTACAATCCCCATTAAGCCAATAGGTAAATAAAAAATCTTCTTGGAATTATCCCTAAATACTAATCCGATGGCAGATATAAAAATCATGAAAGGAGCTACAAAAGATAAAATAAATCTTTCATTAATTTTCATTTGCCAATAGTATTAATTTTTTCATTGTTTAATTTTACTATGGATTCTGTTATCACTTTAATTCCAACAGCAATAGCTCTTTCATCCGGATCAAATTTAGAACTATGAAGAGGAGCACATCCATTGGAACTAGCAACCCCAAGCCTAAACATAGCTCCAGGAATTTCATTTAAGAATTCAGCGAAATCCTCAGCTCCTAATGATGGTTTTTGTAATTCGATTACATTTTTTTGACCCAAAATCTTAATTCCCGAATCTCTGAGGACTCTATTAATTTCAGGATTATTATTAACTGCCGGAGTGATTTCTCTAAATATCACTTTTGCTTCAGCTCCGCAACTATTAGCTAAAGAAGTGATATTTTCATTGAGCCAATTACCAATATTCGTAAATACTTTACGATTAGTGCATCTAACAGTACCAATTAAATTAACCTTTTCTGCGAGAACATTGAATGCATTGCCACCATTTATTTTCCCAAAAGTTATTACTACTGGATCTAAAGGGTCTAACTTCTGTGTTATTGATTCTTGAATTCCCGAGATAACTTTTGAGGCCACCCAAATAGCATCAACTCCTTCATGAGGCCGAGCACCATGGCCTGATTTTCCTTTAATCTCAACATTAAGTTCTCCAGCAGCTGCAGTTAAACTTCCCTCTTTAATGCCAATAGTCCCTACGGATAAATCGGGGTAGACATGAACTCCCAAAATATGGGTTAAACCATTAGTTGCACCATCCTTAATCATCCATCTAGCTCCACTCGCAATTTCTTCAGCAGGCTGAAAAATTATCCTAGTCCCAAAATTTAGTTTTAAATCCTTAATAATTTTTGCGACACCCAATCCAATCGAGATATGCAAATCGTGACCACAGGCATGCATAACACCATCTACTTTTGAAGAAAAACTTAATTTAGTTTCCTCAAATATTGGCAAAGCATCCATGTCCACTCTTAAACCTATAATACCTTTATCTAGGGGGCCAAAATCAGCTATAACTCCAGTCCTACCTATAGATTCTCTAACATTCCAACCAATATCTTTTAAAAAACCACTGATCAAGATCGCTGTTTGATTTTCAAGTCCACTTAATTCCGGATGTTCATGGATATGTCTTCTTAAGTTAATTAGTTCATCATTAAACGAATCAATTTTTTTATGTAACTGATCTCTATTCATTACTTATTTTAAATCGATAAAATTCATTAAATCTTTAATTGGTTGAGGAGGCCATCTTCTTATTTTTTTTAACCATTCTTCATCACTATATCTAGGATCTAATTCAGTTACCGCTATCCAATTACTCTCTGCTTTACCAGCTTCACCATTAGACCAATTCAAAGCTGTTAAAGCTGCCCTAGCATCTGCAAAAGTTGGATAACGTCTAATTAACTTTATTAATTCTTTTTCAGCTTCATCAATATTTCCCAACTGGAAATCTGCTAACGCCAAACTTGACCTAGCCATGGCAAATCCTGGATTATATAAAGCAGCTTTTGAGAATAAATCTCTTGCTTTATCCCAATGGGATGTAGATCCTTCGACGTTAGCTAAATTATATAATGCTGAGAAATTTTTACTATCTAGGGAAATAACGAACATATAATCCTTTTTCGCTTGCGACCATAAACCCAATGCTTCCTCAGCTATACCCCTGTTAATGTAAGGATCTATTTCACTAGGATTCAAACTTATTGCCTTATTTTGGTCATCTATTGATCCCTTAACATCTCCTACAACAAGTCTTACATTTCCTCTATTACTAAAACCTGCAGCATCATCAGGATAAGAATCGAGATATTGATTCCATTCTTGTAAAGCGAGATTAAATTTTGCGCCTGAACTAAGATCTAACGCATTTTTAAACAAATCCTCTCTCGAAGATAATGAATAGCATGGTGCAATATAAAGAATATTGAAAAAAATAAAAATTAATAAAAAACAAACCTTAACTTTTTTAAAAGTTATCATCTTTTGAATCAATGTACTTTTTTCCTAAAGCAGTAAGCAATCTTCCTCGAGGAGTTCTCGTGAGAAAACCAATTTTAATAAGATATGGCTCAACTACAAATTCTAACATTGAAGAATCATCGCCCAACCCAGATGCAATTGAATCAAGACCAGTTGGGATATTATTGTTTTGGTTAAGAAAAGATAAATAGTGTCTATCTAAAGAATCCAATCCTTTTTCGTCTATTTGGTAAGAATTTAAAGCTTTTTTTATTAAATTCACTGAGATAGTATTAGTTTTCATAACAACTTGAGCATAATCTCTAACTCGTCTTAATAATCTTAAAGCAATTCTTGGAGTCCCTCGAGATATCTTTGCCAAATCATAAGATGCTTCATCTTCTAAATTGAGGTTTATTAAGCGGGAGAAATTAATAATAATTTGTTTTAATTCATCACATGTATAGAATTCAATTTTCTGAGATATCCCAAATCTGTCTCTTAGAGGTGCACTTATTGAGGCTAATTTAGTTGTCGCGCCAATCAGAGTAAACCTAGGAAGATTTATTGTTCTGCAACGGGCTCCTCTATTAGCTCCCATAGTTAAGTCAAGTCTAAAATCCTCCATTGCAGAATATAACAACTCTTCAGTTAACCTATTTAAGCGATGTATCTCATCGATAAATAAAACTTCACCTTCTTTTAATCCAAGAAGTAAACCTACAATATCTCTTGGTCTTTCAATTGCTGGTGCAGTCGCAATCCTACATTTTGTATTCAATTCGTGGGCTATCAAAAAAGCAAGAGTAGTCTTACCTAGACCAGGCTGTCCATATAAAAGAGTATGCTCCAAAGGTTCTTTTCTAATAATTGAAGCATCTATAGCTATTCTTAAAGAAGATTTAAGTTGTTCTTGGCCAATAAATTCTTTTAAATTAAGAGGCCGGGCTAAGTTCAAATTATTATTTCTCTTTTCTTCTGGAATGTTTTTTGAATCAACAAGCCTAAGTTCTTTTTTACGAAAAGAAAAGTTATTATCGCCTATATTGGAAGAAATTATTGCCATAATAAAAGGTTAATTGCAATTGTTCTGAGTAGAAAGATTTTTTACAACTAAAATGGCAAAAAATTCAAACAAATTTAAAAAAAATACTAATAAAGCAAATAATTTTAAACTTCTAGCTGATAATAGATATGCAAAATTTCAATATGCAATATCTGAAACAATCGAAGCTGGAATTGAGCTTTTAGGGACTGAAGTAAAGTCCATTAGAAACGGAAAAGCAAATTTAAGAGACGGATACTGTTCATTCAGAGATGGTGAGATCTTATTATTAAATGTTCACATTTCACCACATAAAAATGTGGGGTCTTTCTTTAATCATGATCCACTAAGAAATAGAAAGTTGCTACTACATAAAAAAGAAATAATAAAAATGAAATCTAATACTGAAAAAAAAGGAATGACTATTGTCCCATTATCTCTTTATTTAAAAGGCTCATGGATAAAACTAACTATTGGAGTTGGTAAAGGGAAAAAATTACATGACAAACGACAAGATGAAAAACAAAAAAGCATAAAAAAAGAAATCAACTCTGCACTAAAAAGATAAAAGATTAGGCAGAATTATTGAAAGTATCAATCTAAACTTACTGAAGTTGGAGGTGGGGAAGGATCTGGATCTGCAATTAGCATATGCTGCAATACAGTTTCTGGCCTCTCACTATCTCTCCAGCGAATTTTGTATGCAGGCATTTTTGTACCTCTACTTGTAGTTTGCTCTACTGGTTCAATAACCCATCCTCTTCTTGATCGGCCTTGAGGATTTCTTTTTACTACTGCATCCGCGTGTTTGAAACGGAAACCAACACGTTCACCACTCATTTAAAAAATTTCGTATTGGATTAATTAAACTATTTTACTTCATTCGAGGGTAATTTTTAACTTTTTTTGGAAGTTATTTCTGGTTTTAACAATGGGAAAGGGATTACATCTCTAATAGATGCGCTATTAGTAATTAACATAATTAGCCTATCAATGCCTATACCTAATCCTCCCGTAGGCGGCATGCCAATCTCTAAAGCATTTAAAAAATCTTCATCTATACAGTGAGCCTCAAGATCTCCTTCATCTCTAAGAGATTGCTGCAATTGCATTCTTTCTCTTTGATCTACTGGATCTATCAACTCACTAAACGCATTTGCCAGTTCTCGACCAACAATGAATAATTCAAATCTCTGAACTATTTCTTTATTATCATAATGAGGCCTAGCTAAAGGAGAAATTTCAACAGGATAATCAATAACAAAAGTGGGTTCTATAAGTTTTGATTCTACTTTTTGCTCGAAGACCTCATTTAAAAGTCTTCCCATAGTATTTACTTTATTAGAACAATCAACATTGATATTTTTAACGGCTTGTTTTGCTGCTAGAAAGTCTCCATTGAAAGAATCAAAATCAATCCCTGTATATTTTTTGACAATAGCTTTCATGGATATTCTTGACCAAGGCTTAGAAAAATCAATTTCTTTATTGTGATAATTTATAATTAAGGACCCACATGCATCAGCAACGATATCTTTAATCAATTCTTCAGTTAAATTCATCATATCTACATAATCAGAATAAGCTTCATAAATTTCCACTGAGGTGAATTCTGGATTATGCCTTGTACTAATCCCCTCATTACGGAAGATTCTTCCTAATTCATAGACTTTCTCAAAACCTCCAACAACCATTCTTTTTAAATGTAATTCTGTAGCTATTCTTAAATACAAAGGAATATCTAATGTATTGTGATGAGTTATAAATGGTCTTGCTTCAGCACCCCCAGCTTCAGATTGCAGAATTGGAGTCTCTATCTCTAAAAAATTTCTATTATCTAGCCATTTTCTTATAAAACTTATACATTTAGCTCTGGTTTTAAATACATTTTTAGAGTGAGGATTTACTATTAAATCTAAATAACGTTGTCTATATCTTTTTTCAATATCAGTCAATCCATGCCATTTATCTGGGAGAGGTTGTAATGATTTGGATAACATTTCCCATTTTTCTACTTTAATTGAAAGCTCACCTTTATTAGTTTTTTTAATAGTTCCATAGACGCCTATCCAATCACCAATATCTACTATTTCCTTAAGATCTTCAAAAGAAAGTAATTTTTGTTTTTCTAAATTGAAATTAATAATCCTTTTATCTAGATAAAGCTGAATCTGACCTTCTTGATCGCTTATTGTGAAAAAGGCAATTTTGCCCATTATCCTTTTTGCTAGAACTCTACCAGCAATAGAAACACTGAAATCTTCCTCTTGACCATTTTCTAGATAATCAAATTTTTGAATAAGAAAACTGGTAGTATGTGATACCTTAAAGCTCTGTGCGTAAGAAGCAAATCCTTTATTCACGAGTGAATTAGCTTTTTGTAAGCGTGCTTCTTTTATTTCAGACAAAATTTATTTAAATATATTTGTTTTATTTAATAAAATTATCAGACTATCGCTCAACTTGCCAAAGATGTTGCTGTTTCGCCAACTCTCTGAGATGCGTAACCAATCCCTCTAACAGTTAATATTAATTCTGGATTTCTTGGATCTGGTTCCAATTTACCTCTTAGTCTTGCAACATATACATCTACAACTCTTAAATCTGCCGCTCTACGAGGAGGATAGCCCCAAAGCTGTTCCAAAATTTCTGCTCGAGGAACAACCTTACCAGGTTCGTCAAATAATAACTCTAGGAGACTAAATTCAGTATAAGTTAGACTAATTCTATCTCCAGCTCTAGAAACTTGTCTGCGATTAGTATCAACAACTAAACTTCCAAATTTCATAACTCCTTTTCCTGAAGGAACTTCTTTAGTTTCAGTAACCGATACAGTTGGCCCCATTCTTCTCAAAATTGTAGCTATTCTGGCCTCTAACTCTTTTGGGCTAAATGGTTTAGATAAGTAATCATCAGCTCCTAAATCCAAACCAGCAACTCTCTCTGAAATAGCCTCTAGAGCGGTTAAAAATATTATTGGTACTACTGACTCAGCTCTAATTCTTCTACAAACAGCAAATCCATCCATTTTTGGAAGCATGACATCAAGAACTATCAAATCTGGGGAATCCCTGTGAAAAGACTCAAGAGCTTCTTCGCCGTTAGTGGCTGAATATACCTGATATCCTGCTAGTTGAAGCCTCGTAACTAATACCTTCAAAACTGCTGGTTCATCATCAACAACTAAAATTCTTGCTTTTGACATAGTTAAAAAAAAGATTTATCGATATTTCAAAGCAAAGAACTATTGCATTGAACATTTATTCTAACAATTAAAAATATAACATTACGAACCCTCAAAGAGATATTCCTAAGGTTTACAAACATTTTAAATTAATTGAAAATATATAAATTTTTCAAGCATTTTTTCCTCTTAGCAAAATTTATTACCACAATTTTCTTCTTGAAAATTTAAACATCCTTACAAGTTGGGAGCAAATAAAGGGAGCAAACAAACCTGTCAAAAAAACTTCAGCTAAGATATTTTTTACACCTGGAATAAACATTAAAAAATTACCATCTGAAAAATTTCTAAACAAAATTTGTGCAAGATAAAGAGTACCGCATAAAAAACTTCCAAAAGAACAAATTAAACCATACCTAAAATGTCCCACCAAAATATCATTATGTGATTTAATTCTCCCAAAGAAAAATCCACAAAAAATTAGGCCTGGAATTTGAGTAAAACTTTCATTTAAAGTTAGAGAATCTAAGATGAGACCTAAAAACAAACCAAATACTAATCCATTAATTGATCCATTAATCATTGCCCAAGGCAATAACCAAAATAACGGCCAATAAGGCTGAACACCTAAAAATCCAAGCCAATTAGGGTGCCACAAAAAAATAATTGGGATAAAAATAAAGCTTATAATGGATAATTTTTTGGTAAAAAATTTATTCATTAAATATTTACTTTCAAAATTTGTACCCAATCAATTACATGAGGTTTTGCTAAAAGTGAAATTTTTGCCGTTTTTTTTGATTTCAACGTCTCATCTATAGATTGGACAATACCAATAGGGATATTTGGAGGTAATAACGTACTAGCAGGAGATGATGATACAAAATCTCCGACTTTAATATCGGCATCTTTTGAATAAAGTATTAGGCTAGGATAATCATCTCCTAAACCGACTAGTAATCCATTGATTTGAATTCTATCTACCCAAACGCCTAACTTACTTTCTGGAGAAGTTATTAAAGTTACCGACGAAGTGAATAAAGAAGTATTCTTTACTCTACCTAACAATCCACCCGGACCAATCACAATATTGCCAATTTCTACTCCATCTTTTGAACCTTTGTTTAAAATTATTTGTCTCCACCAACCTCCTGTTTTTCGCGAAATAACAGCAGCTGAAATATGTTCATTATTAGATGATTCTTGAAGAGATAAGATTTGTCGCAATCTTATATTATCTTTTGTTAGAAGATTCAACTTAATTAAATATTCTTGATCAATACTCTCAAGAACAATTTCTTTTTGAAATTGACCAGGCCAAAAAGGTTTTGAAATAAAATAATAAAAATCTTTATAAAAAGCTCCTTTTGATATTCTTACAAAAACCAAAAATAAAAAAATTGCAAAAAATAGCCAATTTTTCTTTTTATGCCACCAACGACTATTAGAAATTCGTCGGATACCTAACATAAAATTAATCTCTTATAGCATTCCTTATGAATTCTGGAGTGTCAACAACTCTTTTGAGTTTTTTAAAATCATCCAAAACCTCTCCACAACCATTCACTACGCAAAGCAGTGGGTTTTCTGCTATGTGAGTAAAAATTCCTGTTTCATCGCTCAATAAATCATTAATACCTCTCACTAAAGCTCCACCACCTGCAAGCATAATCCCTCTATCAACAATATCTGCGGCAAGTTCAGGAGGGGTTCTCTCTAAAGTTCTTTTTACAGCTTCTACTATTTTGCTGAGTGTTTCAGCCATAGCTTCTCTGATTTCTCCTGATGTCAAAGTGACTGATCTAGGTAGACCAGATAAAAGATGTAAACCTCTAACCTCTAAAGTAGTTTTATCAAAATCATCATCTGGAAATGCAGAGCCAATTTTTATCTTGATATCTTCTGCAGTTCTCTCTCCAACAACTAAATTGTGAACTTTTTTAAGATAAAGCGCAATTGACTCATTTATTTCATCGCCTGCTATTCGAACAGATTCACTCAAAACAGTTCCTCCTAAACTTAATACTGCAACCTCAGTAGTGCCTCCACCTATATCAACAATCATTGTTCCAATTGGCTCAGTTACTGGTAATGATGCTCCTATTGCTGCTGCGACAGGTTCATCTATTAAATGAACTTCTCTAGCTCCCGCTAATCCAGCTTCTCTTACTGCTCTTCGCTCAACACTAGTAACTCCACTTGGAATTCCAATCACTATCCTTGGAGCTACTATCCCCTTACCTTCATTACATTTTTGAATAAATGTTTTTATCATTTGTTCTGCAGCATCAAAATCTGCGATAACCCCATCTCTTAGTGGTCTTACAGCTCTTATATTGCCAGGAGTCCTTCCAAGCATTAACTTTGCTTCTTTACCAACAGCTAATGGAATCCCTTCTTCTAAATCCATAGCTACTACAGAAGGCTCCTGTAAAACAACGCCTTTTCCTGATACATGTATTAGAGTATTGGCCGTTCCCAAATCTATGCCAATATCTCGAGAAAATTTAAATCTGTTAAAAATCACAATAAGAATTTCTTTTTATAAATAATATATCTATTTTTTGATAAGCTCTCGGAATTCTGACGTTTAGTTATGAATAGCACGCAAAACTTTGAGCAGAATCTGAAAATATGAGTATTATAAAAAAAAAAAATTATGGAAATTAACACTATCAACCTTGTTGGCAGAGCAGGAAGAGAACCAGATGTCAGATATTTTGAATCAGGCAGTATCGTAGCGAATTTCACAATTGCAGTTAACAGAAGAAGCCGAGATGAAGAACCAGATTGGTTTAATTTAGAAATATGGGGCAAGCAAGCACAAATAGCCGCAGATTATGTGAAAAAAGGATCATTAATTGGAATTACAGGAAGCTTTAAAATTGATAGTTGGAAAGATAAAAATACTGGAGAAGACAGATATAAACCAGTTGTTAGGGTAGATAGATTAAATTTACTAGGCTCACGAAAAGAGTCTGATAATAACCAATATTCCAACAGTAATAATTCAAATGAAATTCCTTTCTAAGCTTTATTTTTTTTCAAAAAACTAATAAATATTTTCACAAAAAAATATAAGAAAATTAAAATTAAAATTGGCTTTACAACATATTTGATTTGATCTAAGTAAGTTTCAATGATTAAATAGTTTTCACCAAATAAATACCCTGAATAAGTAAGAAGTGTTACCCATATTAAGCTACCAAATGTAGTCCAAAGCAAAAATTTTCTTAATGGCATAAGTTCTATGCCAGCGGGAACTGAAATTAAAGTTCTTATGCCTGGTACTAATCGGCCCCAAAAAACTAAAGAAACTCCATATTTATCAAACCACCTTTTACTTTTATTTAAATCATTAGAAGAAATACCCAGATATTTCCCCTTTTTATCTAGAAAATTTGAAAGCCTTTTTTCATTTACTAATCTACCTAAATAAAACCAAGGCAATGATCCTAAAATTGTCCCTAGTAATCCCCAAAAAACTAAAATATAAAAATTTAATTTTTGTTGATAAACAAAAAAACCACCTAATGGCATTATTATTTCTGAGGGGATTGGGGGGATTATATTTTCTAAAAACATAGCAAGACAAATAGTCAAGTATGCGATTGTTGAATTCTTTTCAACAGCCAGATTGATATAATCAGGAATTGAGGTAAGAATATTTACAAAAATTAAACCCAACTTTAGTATCTATAAAGTTCTGGCTTATAAGGTCCATCTACTGAGACATTAATGTAATCAGCCTGTTCTTTAGTTAATTTTGTTAATTTTGCACCAATTTTATCTAAGTGTAATCTAGCCACCATTTCATCTAGATGTTTAGGTAAAACATAAACCTCTTTGGCATATTCCTCTGACCTATTGAAAAGTTCGATTTGAGCTAATACCTGATTAGTAAAAGAATTACTCATAACAAAGCTTGGGTGGCCAGTTGCACAGCCTAAATTGACTAATCTACCTTCAGCTAAAAGGATAATTTTATTTCCACTAGGTAGAGTTATGTGATCAACTTGCGGCTTAATATTTTCCCATTCATAATTTTTTAGTGAAGCTACGTCAATTTCATTATCGAAATGGCCAATATTACAAACTATGGCCTCATCCTTCATCTTTATAAGATTCTCATGTGTTATCACCTGATAGTTACCAGTAGCCGTAACAAAGATATCTATATCTTTGACAACATCGTCAAGCGTAACGACACTAAAACCTTCCATTGCTGCTTGAAGAGCACAAATTGGATCAACTTCAGCAACTTTTACAATTGCACCAAGTCCACGTAATGACTGGGCTGAACCCTTACCTACATCTCCAAAACCCATTACTAAAGCAACCTTACCAGCAATCATCACGTCAGTTGCACGCTTTATGCTATCTACTAAAGATTCACGGCAACCATATAAATTATCAAATTTGCTCTTAGTTACTGAGTCATTAACGTTGATAGCTGGGAAAGGTAAAGAATTTTGCTTTTGCAATTGATAAAGTCTTGCAACTCCAGTTGTAGTTTCTTCAGTGACACCAATGATATTACTCTTAATTCTAGAATAGAAGTCACTATCATTTTCCAACTTAGACTTAATTGCATTGAATAAAGCTATTTCTTCTTCATTACCTGGATTATCTAGAACAGATAAATCTTTTTCAGCTTTACTACCGAGTATCAATAAACCAGTTGCATCTCCACCATCATCGAGAATCATATTTGGAGAGTCTGTACCCCAATCAAGGATATAGTGGGTATACTGCCAATACTCATCAAGAGTCTCACCTTTTTTTGCATATACAGAAATTCCTTTATCTGCGATAGCTGCAGCAGCATGATCTTGAGTTGAAAAAATATTGCATGATGCCCATTTCACTTCTGCACCAAGATCAACAAGTGTTTCTATTAAGACTGCTGTCTGAATAGTCATATGAAGACTTCCAACTATTTTTGCGCCTTTCAGTGGCTTTTCAGATTGATATTTATCCCTTAATGCCATTAGTCCAGGCATTTCTGTCTCGGCAATTTTAATTTCTTTGCGACCAAAATCTGATAAAGAAATATCAGCAATTACGTAATTGGGTGTAGAGGTTTTAACTGAATTTGCGATAACCATATCTAGTGAATACATTTTCTACTAAACTATAATTGATTTTAGACTAATTTTGTGTTCGTTGAGAATTTAAAAGAAACTATAAATTTAGGAAAAAAACTCTCACACAAATTAAATCCTCAATCAATTGTTTTATTGCAGGGTCCAATTGGGGCTGGGAAAACTTCATTTGTTCAAGGGATTGCTAAGGGCTTGTCAATCTCTGAGGAGATTACAAGCCCTACATTTGCTTTATCGCATCACTATATCTCTGGAAGAATTCCACTAATTCATCTTGATTTATACAGGTTGAAAAATATTTCTTCAGCAAAAGAAGTTTTTTTTTCAGAAGAAGAAGAGGCAATACAAAGACAAGCTATTTTAGTTATTGAATGGCCAGAAATGATAGAACCAGTTATTGATAATTTCTGGAAAATAGAAATTAGTTACGCAAAAAATTATGGAAGACACTACGAAATAAGAGATCCCAAAAATTCATTAACCTTCTCATAATATGGTTGTTGCTCAATGGCGCCTTCACCAAGACAAGTTAATAATCCACAAACACCTGCAAACTTAATGCAATCTTCTATCTCTAATTCATTTGAAGGATAGCCAGAAGAAATTAATTTTGAAATAAAGCCAGCTAGAAAAGCATCGCCTGCGCCAGTTGTATCAACAATTTTTTGTGAATTAGGAGTTTCGGTAATCCCTTGTAATCCGTTGATACACCATAAAACGGGATTTTTTCCATCAGTTATTATTACGTCTGGTCTATTAGATAATTGTTTAGATATTAGGAAGGGATTTTCATCCTCAAAAAACAAAATTGCTTCTTCCTTAGAAAGCTTTAAAACATTTGCGTGATTTAAAAAATTCTTGATTAAATTAACTCTCTCGGCTTTACTAATTTCTGAAGAAAAACTTGAATGATCCCAAAAGACCTGTCTCCAATTCAAATCAATAACTATTTTGACTTCAAATTTATTAGCCTGTTCAACAAGAAAAAAAATTGTCTCCGCTGATATTGGAGATGACAATAAGATCGTTCCTGTAACCAAATATTTTATTTCTAGAAAAGATTTCTCCAAATTTAAAATTTCTTTTTCTATGGATTTCTTACTAAGAACTGCGTCTGCAAAGCTTGGATGAGAACTTTCCTCAAAGCCTGAAAAAAAACGATCTCCAAATTGATCTCTATCTACATTAACCAAGCGAGTAGATGATTTATTATTTATTTGCAGGAAATCTAAATTAACGCCCAATTGATCAAATTGTGTAATAAATTTTTTTCCATAATCATCATTACCCAAACTTCCTATAAAAGTTGAATCTATTTTTAATTTTCGCAATGCACAAGCAACGTTAGCCGGCGCACCACCCAAAAAATCTGTAAATCCCTGATTAGACTTATTTCTGATTCTGTCTATTAAAGCCTCTCCAATACATATGACCTTTTTCTTTTTCATAAAATGAACGCTTATTCTTAATTAAGAATAATTTATTAGAAACAAATAATTTTTTTTTGAATTAAAGTTTAATTAAAAGCATATTCATAGTGTCTCTAAATAAATCTGAAACTTGGAAATGGAAAAATTGGGAAATTTCTTGGTCTTTATCTAAAGAATCTACTTCTGAAAAAAATATAAAAATTTTATTAATTCATGGATTTGGGGCATCAAAAAACCACTGGAGACATAATCAAGATTTTCTTGGTAAATTTTCTAACTGTTATGCAATTGACTTATTAGGATTTGGAAAAAGTAGTCAGCCTAGTGCTTTATTAAATTACGAACCTAAAAAAGAAAACTCAATTAAATATTCATTTGACTTATGGGGTAATCAAGTATCCACGTTTTGTGCAGAGGTAATAAAATCTCCTGTTTACTTGATAGGAAATTCAATTGGTGGTGTTATTGCATTAAAAGCTGCTGAAATCCTCAAAGATAATTGCAAAGGTATCATTTTGATTGATTGTGCACAAAGAACTATGGATGATAAACGTTTGAAAAAAAGTGATATCTTAATGAATCTACTGAGACCCGTCCTTAAAACTATAGTCAGACAAAGAGTAATTAGTAATACACTTTTTGCAAGAGCTGCTAATCCAAAAGTTATAAAGAAAATACTTGAACAAGCTTACCCTTCAGGAAAAAATATCGATAAAGAATTGATTGAAATACTTTATCAACCCTCCCAAAGAAAAAATTCTAAAGAAGCTTTTCGTGGTTTTATTAACTTATTTGATGACTATCTTGCTACTGACCTTTTCAATAAAGTTAATGCACCAATCCAATTGATATGGGGTAAAGAAGATCCTTGGGAATCTTTAAATGAAGCGAGAGAGTGGAAGAAACTATTTTGGAATATAAAAAGATTAGATATTATTAAAGGCGCTGGTCACTGCCCTCATGATGAAGAACCTGAAAAAACTAATAATTTAATAAATGAATTTATTCAAGAAACAAAATAAGCTTCCACATTATCACTAAGTCTTCTTAAGCCTCTTAATCCATCTCTTTCTAGGTTTCTTACTCGATCTCTACTTATCCCTAGAACTCTACCTATACCTGTAAGAGACATTGGCTCATCACCATCCATTCCGTATCTCATTCTTAAAACTCTACATTGCAGATCAGGTAATTGATGTAAAAGAGAATGCAGATCACCTCTCATACAATCCATCTCTATTTGTTCGTCCGGCAAATCCTCGCCACCTGCCAGTAAATCTAATAAGACAGTATCTTCACCATCTCCAACTTTGGTTTCAAGACTAACTGGCTGTCCAGCTTTGCACATCAAATCTTTAACATCATCTTCGGGAAGCTCTACGTATTTTGCAAGTTCACTTACAGTTGGAGTTCTAGACATCTCTTGGCTGAGCTCTCTTTGACCTTTTTTTAACTTATTCAACATTTCAGTTATGTGAATTGGTAGCCTTATCGCTCGACTTTTCTCAGCTATTGCTCTTGTAATACCTTGTCTAATCCACCAATATGCATATGTTGAAAACTTGTAACCTCTGGCTGGATCAAATTTTTCAACTCCTCTAACCAATCCTATAGTTCCCTCCTGAATTAAATCTAAAAGTTCCATATTTCTTTTTGTATATTTTTTTGCAACGCTTACTACCAATCTTAAATTCGCTGCGACCATTCTTTCTTTAGCCCTTTGTCCAGCTCTCAATCTTCTTTTTATTATAGAGGAAGATAAATTTAATTTGGCTGATAATTCATCAACACTAGGCTTATCTCCTGTTAATTCAATAATTTCTAGTTCTGTTCTTTCAACTTCCATGTACTCTTGAACTTGTCTACCTAATGTAATTTCTTGCTCATGAGATAGTAATGGAACTCTTCCTATATCCCTTAAATATGACCGAACAAGATCAACATCATTACTACTTTTTATACTCGCGATTGAAGTTAGTTTATTTTCACTTATTGTTTCAGAAGACATGAAAGATGAAAGATGTTTTGTAAACAATACCATTAAGAAATGTAAAGTTAAACAAAAAAATCCACATTTTCACAAAAATGAGAATAAATACCTAGTGGATTTAAGCTAATGATGAGTTTAATAGCCATTTTGCTGTACTGAGATAAATAAATACACCAGCAATATCAGTGACGGTTGTAATGAAAGGAGAGGACATTAAGGCTGGATCCAATTTCATTCTGTCAAACAATAAAGGAAGGATCGCTCCTGTTGTAGCAGCTAAAGTTGTTATGGATATTAAACTTATCCCAACCGCTGAAGCGATTAAGGGCCCTTCTCCTTGCCACCAAGCAAAGGGGAATACTACAAGCATCATGAAAACACCTAAAAGAGCGCCTGTTATTGCCTCCTTGACTATTGCCTTAATAGCACCCAGAGACTTCAATTTTTGAGTACTTAAACCTCTAATTACAACCGTTGAACTTTGAGCACCAACATTTCCCCCAGTACCAATAAGAAGTGGAATAAATGCAGCTAATAAGACTATTTCTTTTAATATTTGATCATTCATAGCTATAACCTTTGTCGTTAAACCATTTGCCAAAACCAAAATTAATAACCATAAAATTCTTCTTCGAGCAATCGTAAACAAACTACTTTGGAAATAGTCATCTTCATCTCCAGGTTGTACTGCCCCCGCTGCGTAAATGTCTCTTGTTGCTTCTTGTTCTATAACATCAATTAAATCATCAACTGTTACTATCCCAACCAGTCTTTTTTCTTTATCAACGACTGGTAGTGCTAAAAAATCATATCTTTGTATTGCTCTAGCAACCTCTTCTTGATTCGTATTAGTAGAGATATTAACTACATCTCTTGTCATAACATCACCAATTGGCTTAGAGGGATCAGCAGTTACAAGGTCTCTTAAAGAGAGAATACCAGTTAAATGTCTTTCTTTATCTGTAACATATAAACTATAAATAGTTTCAGTAAATGGAGCTCTTTTTCTCACTATAGAAAGAGCATCAGCTGCAGTTTGCATCTCTTTAAGATCTATAAATTCAGTTGTCATTAATCTTCCTGCAGTTTCGGGCTCATATCCAAGTAATTCAGCTGTTACTTTCCTTTCACCGGGACTAAGAGCAGACAAAAATTTTCGTACAACTTTTGCAGGCAATTCATCAAAGAGTTGAACCCTATCATCAGGAGACATTTTTTCAACGATTTCTAAAACCTCTCCAGAACGCAGTCTTTCTAATAAAGTTTGCTGAACTACTGGATCTAAATATTCATAAACCTCAATTGCTTCATTTTTCTTTAATAATCGAAATGCTAATGCCTGCAATATTAGTGGGAGGCTTCCGATAGCATCTGCAATGTCGACCGGTTGAGAAGGCTCTAAAAGTAACTTCGCCTCATCATAATTTCCCGCGATAAGCAATTCCTCAAGTTGAATAATAATATTTTCTCTTGTACTTAAATCTGAAGATAACGATGCAACTGTTTCAAGATTATTTTCATTCATAAATATAATCCCTTATCAAAGTAACAACACCATTATATGGAATCTAAGAAACTTTTCTACTTATCCAAAACCCGAAAATCATTGTAAACAAATTTACGATAATGAGTAAATTAAAAAAAATTATAAATTTTGTCCAATTCCCTTGATTTAAAATCGTATACAAAAAATATATAAATCCGCTAAAGGATGTAAAGCAAGAAAAAAAACCACTTAATAAAATTTTTTCAGTTGAATTACTCAATCTTCTGCTGATAAAAAAACCTACTAAAAATGATCCAATTATTGAAATAAAAAAATTATTATTTATAGTTATTCTTAAAAAAGTAGCCAAGTAAGCAGTTAAAAGAATATAAATAAAATTTTTTATTTTCACTTTAAAAAAACTGCATAAGAAAATAACCTAAATAAAAGAATAGAAATGAAAAAATTATCACTTCAATATAGTGGAAAAATAATCTTAGGAATTTTCTCTTTATAAATAATTCAAATAGTTGATATATAAATGAAGAGAATGTACTAAAACATCCTAAAAAACCACTATAAAATAAAACTAATATTTTGTTATTATTAAAATCTAAAGCTACTAAAATTCCTAATAAAAAAGATGATAAAAAATTTACTATTGAAGTATTTTGAATATCAAAACCAATACTTTTTTTAAAATTATTTTGTATGTATATTCTCAGTATTAATCCCAAAGTACTGCCAAGTAAAATTATAATTATTGAACTAAAATCCAAAATTTACATTTTTATCCAGCCTTTTAAAATCTTATTAGGATCATCTAAAAGTTTATTAGAAGCTAATTCAACCCTAACCCAGGTTTCATTTTTGTTGACTTTCCACTCACGTAATACTGATAAGGTTGTACCTAGATCAATAACTAATAATTCCTTAGCATAAATTTCAGGACAAGAATAAAGAGAAGTATTGGAACATAATGTAATTTCATTTGTAATATATGGAAACTTATTTTGATTTAAACTTTTTTGAATCCCACCAGCAGGTAATGTAATTGGAGCAATTAATGCAAAAGTAATTAAACAAAAATTCTTAAGAACATTATTAATCATATGTCTAAAGTTGCCATATCTAAGTTGGTACTATGAGTTTCAATAAATTCTCTTCTTGGTGCAACTTTATCTCCCATTAATATATTGAATATTCTGTCAGCTTCAAGTGCATCTTCGATTTCAACCCTTTTCATCATCCTCGTTTGAGGATTCATAGTTGTATCCCATAATTGTTTTGGCATCATCTCCCCTAATCCCTTAAATCTTTGGATATTATAATTTGCATTTTCTCCAAAACCTTGAATTGTATCCTTTAATTGATTCTCGTTATAACAGTAATTATGGTTCTTACCTCTTTCAACTTTATAAAGAGGGGGACAAGCAATGTATATAAAACCTTTCTCAACAAGTTCTCTTTGGTATCTATAAAAAAATGTCAGCAATAAAGTTCTTATATGGGCACCGTCAACATCAGCATCCGTCATAATTACAACTCTATGATATCTTAAAGAACTCTCGTCGAACTCCTCTCCTTTTATTCCTAATCCTAGAGCTGTTATTAATGACTGTATTTCTGTATTTTTATATATTTTAGTATCATCAGTTTTTTCAATATTGAGAATTTTACCCCTGAGAGGCAAAATAGCCTGGAAATTTCTATCTCGTCCTTGTTTTGCTGAGCCACCAGCTGAATCTCCTTCAACTATATAAATTTCTGATTCTGAGGGATCTCTAGAACTACAATCTGCTAATTTGCCCGGTAATGTAGAACTCTCTAGAACACTTTTTCTTCTTACTAATTCTCTAGCCCTTCTCGCAGCTTCTGCTGCATTAAATGATTGAATTGCTTTTTCAAGAATCAAATCCAAAATGCCAGGATTGAATTCCATATATTTTGTGAGAGCCTCCCCAATGAGAGAATCCACAATTCCCCGTACTTCAGTATTTCCTAATTTTGTTTTTGTTTGACCCTCAAATTCGGGATCTGGAACTTTTACTGATAAAACAACAGTCAAACCCTCTCTAATATTTTCGCCAGCTAAATTTTTTTCAATATCTTTTCTTTTGCCTCTCTTTTTTGCAAGATTATTGAAAGTTCTTGTCAGAACTGTTTTTAGCCCTTCAATATGAGTTCCTCCATCAATAGTTCTAATATTATTTGCAAATCCTAAAATATTATCTGAATATACATCTGAACACCATTGCAAAGCGGCTTCTACATATACATTTTCTTTCTGTGAGTCAACATAAATTATTTCAGGATGAATAGAATCTTTTTCAGCATTCATGTATTCAACATATTCTTTAATACCTCCTTGATACAAGTAAATTTCTTCTTTAAACGAACCATCTGATAAGTGATTTCTTTCATCTCTAAAAACAATTTTTACTCCGCCATTAAGATAAGCTAGCTCCCTTAATCTAGATGAAAGAAGAGCATATTCAAATTCAATTCCTCCAGAAAAAATCGTTTTGTCGGGTTTAAAGCAAATAGTTGTTCCTTTCTTAGATGGTTTGCCAGTCTGCTTTTTAGTTTCCAATTCACCCTTTGATACACCTTTTTCAAATCTTTGATTAAATTCGCTTCCATCCCTATAAACAGTAACATTAACCCATTCGCTTAGAGCATTAACTACTGATATTCCTACTCCATGCAAACCACCTGAAACTTTATAGCCACCACTTCCAAATTTACCTCCTGCATGAAGAACAGTTAGTACAGTTTCTAAGGCACTTTTACCTGTTCTTGGATGAATATCTGTTGGAATACCTCGTCCATTATCTGAAATTAAAGCGGAACCATCTTCTCGAAGAACTATTTCTATGTGATCACAATGTCCTGCAAGTGCTTCATCAACCGAGTTATCAACTACCTCATATACTAAATGGTGTAATCCCCTAGGTCCTGTTGAACCTATATACATCCCAGGGCGTTTACGAACTGGTTCTAACCCCTCTAAAACCTGTATCTGTTCCGCGCCATAATCATTTGAGATTTTATTAGATCTTTTGTCCTCACTCATTTAATATAAAAAATATTAGACTTTTAAAATGTTATTTTTAAAAGGTGTTTCATTAAACTTACCACCGCAATAAGGTAAAGGCTCGAAGTCAATGAAAAATTTAATCACTTTAATTATATAGCTAATATTTTTTTCTTCAGAAATTCATATGTCTTTGTATCTACCTCATGTAATAATTTTAATTGGGCCTACTGCAAGTGGCAAAACAGAATTAGCTATTGAAATTGCAGAATATTTTAAAACTCATATACATAATATTGATTCAAGGCAAATTTATAAGTCCATGGATATTGGAACAGCCAAGCCATCTAAAATCCAACAAAAAAAAATAAAGCATTTTTTAATAGATATTGAAGAACCAATCAATCCAATTAATGTAAAACAATTTCAAGAAATTGCTCAAAAATCAATTAAGAGAGAAATTAAACAAGATAATTTACCTTTTCTTGTTGGAGGAAGTGGGTTGTATATGAACTCAATTACAAAAGGATTTTTTGTACCAGATGTCCCTCCTCAAAATAATTTCAGAAGACAATTAGAAGAACTTGGTCAGGAAAAATGTTGGGAACTGTTAAAAAATTGTGATCCATTATCAACAAAGAAAATCAATTTTGCTGACCACGTTAGAACAATAAGAGCTTTAGAAGTCTTTTACGTAACAGGTAAACCTTTATCAACTCTGAAGGTTCAAAAACCGCCTAGCTGGAAAATTCTAGAGCTTGGATTAGATAGAGATAATTTAAAAGAAAGAATTTTTCAAAGAACAAAAAATATGTTTTTATCTGGAATTATTGAGGAGACGAAAGACCTTATCTCTAAATACGGATTTGATTTGCCAATATTAAAAACTATTGGTTATCGAGAAGCTAGGGATGTTTTAAATAACCGTTCAACAATTGACAAAGCAATTGATTTGACTGCTACAAAAACAATTCAATTTGCCAAAAGACAAAAAACTTGGTTTCGTAATAAAAATAATCCTCTTTGGCTTAATAACAAAAACCTGCTAAAAGATGCAATAATTAAAATAGAGTCTTTTTTAAGCTAACTTTATAAAAATAGATTTGTTCATCACCCAATCAATTTATTGAATTAACTGAATGCCCCCACGCCCACGCTTTGACAGACGAGCTCCAGTTAGAGAGCTACCAAATATAAATGAAAGAATAAAATACCCTCAATTGAGAGTCGTTGATTCAGATGGAAAACAATTAGGCGTCATAGATAGATTAAAAGCATTAGAAATAGCATCTCAAAGAGAACTTGATTTAGTTTTAGTAAGCGAAAAAGCAAATCCTCCTGTTTGTAGAATCATGGACTACGGTAAATACAAATTTGAACAAGAAAAGAAAGCTAAAGAAGCAAGGAAAAAATCTCATCAAACAGAAGTTAAAGAAGTAAAAATGAGATATAAAATCGACAAACATGATTATGATGTTCGGATTGGACAAGCTACTAAATTTCTAAAATCGGGAGATAAGGTAAAATGCACTGTAATGTTTAGGGGAAGAGAAATTCAACACTCAAATTTAGCCGAGACACTTCTTTTCAAAATGGCTAATGATTTAGAAGAGCAATCAGAAGTTCAACAAAAACCAAAAAGAGAAGGAAGAAACATGATTATGTTTTTAAGTCCTCGCAAAACTCCTCTTATTAAAAAAGATGATGGGTGATAAATTGTTATCAAAAAATATGCCAAATGTTAAAGTGTCACTATATTAAAAAGTAAACTAGTCAGGACTTTTCTAAAGTGAGATTCCATATTCAACAAGACAGTGATATCCCAGCATCTACTCAACTAAATAATCAAATTTGTTTCGCAATTGCGGCTAGACATTTTCCTCCAGGACACAGACTTCCCAGTACGAGGCAACTTGCAATGCAGACTGGACTCCATCGTAATACTATAAGCAAAGTTTACAGACAACTAGAAATAGATGGGGTCGTTGAGGCAATAGCTGGATCAGGTATCTATGTAAGAGATAATCTTACTAAAAGAGAATTTACGAAATCACTTTACTCAAACGATAAAATAAGGAAAGCTCCTGATCAAGAAGCAAAGAAGGTTATTGACAATTTAATAAGTCTTGGATTTACTTTACAAGAGACGAGAGAGATATTGAACAATGAAATTGAGTGGCGTATTAAGTGCGGATCAAGAATCATAGTCAGTACTCCTAGAGAAGATATTGGAGCCTCTATGTTAATAGCAGAAGACCTCTCTACAACAGTTAATGTGCCAGTAGAAGTTGTTCCTATGGAAGAATTAGAAAAAGTTTTGAGTAATTCAAATAATGGTACGATTGTCACAAGCAGATATTTTTTACAGCCTCTAGAAAAAGTTGCTAAGCAACATGGAGTTCGCGCTATTGCAGTTGACTTGAGCGACTTTCAAAAGGAATTAAAAATTCTCAAGGAATTAAATGCTGGAAGTTGTGTAGGTATTGTTAGCATAAGTCCTGGTTTATTGAGAGCAGCAGAAGTCATTATACACAGCATGCGTGGTAGTGAATTAATGCTTATGACGGCAATCTCAGACAATAACAGTAGATTACTTTCACTTTTAAAGGCTTCGAACCATATAGTGTGTGATGGACCTAGTTTGTCAGTTGTAGAAAATACATTATTAAAAAATCGTTCTCAGTTGATGAGATTACCTCAAATAATATGTGCTAAAAATTATTTAAGTATCGAAACAATAAATCAATTAAAAAAAGAAATAGGAGTTATTAACTAAACCATGATATTGAAAACTTTTAAATCAGATATAGCAATTATCAGAGAGAGAGATCCCGCCGCAAGAGGAATATTAGAGATATTTCTTTGCTACCCTGGCTTTCAATCAATAGTTATACATAGGTTTACTCATAAATTATGGCAATTAAAGATTCCTTTGATTCCCCGCTTACTCAGTCATCTTAATAGGCTTGCAACAGGTATTGAAATCCATCCTGGGGCAAAAATTGGTAAAAGGGTTTTCATAGACCATGGAATGGGCGTTGTAATTGGTGAAACTGCTGAGATAGGAAATAACTGTTTGCTTTATCAGGGAGTGACCTTAGGAGGTACTGGTAAAAGCCACGGCAAAAGACATCCCACCTTAATGGAAAATGTTGTAGTAGGAGCGGGGGCAAAAGTTCTTGGATCCATCACGGTAGGATCTAATACTCGTATTGGTGCTGGCTCAGTAGTTGTACGAAATGTAGAGGGGAACAGCACTGTGGTCGGAGTTCCTGGCAGGGTAGTGCATCAAAGTGGTGTCAAAGTAAATCCGTTAGCTCACTCTGCATTACCAGATGCAGAAGCTAATGTGATAAAAAATTTAATGGATAGGATAGACTCTCTTGAAAATGAAATTCTTAAATTACAAAAAACATTACAATGTATAGCCAGCTCAGAATCTATTGATATATCTAAACTCGGTGATTCTCAAAATCTTAAAGACAAAGAAATTTTAGAATTTCTTGGAGATGATTAAATATTAATTTTATTTTTCATTAACGTCAGTTTTAGGTTGAAACATAAACATTGAATAAATAACATTTCGTCTCATATTAGTCATCATTTCGAGGAACATGTCATATCCTTCGTTTTTATATTCGATTAATGGATCTTTTTGACCATAACCCCTCAATCCGACTGATTCCCTTAAGGAATCCATGGATTGAAGATGTTCTCGCCATAAATTATCGATTTGCTGCAAAATGAAAAATCTTTCAGCTTCTCTCATTAATCCTGGACGAATCTTTTCAATTTGTGATTCCTTTAAATCATAAGCTATCCGCAACTGCTCTTGAAGATAGTTTTTTAATTCTTCTATTGAAAGTAAATTAATATCATCAGATTTAAGATCATCTAATAAATATATAAATTCTTTGACTTTAGAAATTAATTGATCAATATTCCATTCTTCAGGAGGAAGATCAGGATTAATATAAGCATCTACAATTTCAATCATTGTCCTTTCTCCATATCCTATTACTTGTCTTTTTAAATCAATTCCTTTCAATACTCTTAGTCTCTCGCCATAAACTGCTTTTCTTTGGTTGTTCATTACCTCGTCGTATTCAAAAACTTGTTTTCTAATATCGTAATAGTAAGTTTCAACCTTCTTTTGAGCACTTTCTAGAGACCTAGTAAGCATTCCTGACTCAATAGGCATATCTTCATCAACCCTAAATGCATTCATTAGATTTGCAACTCTATCACCTCCAAAAATCCTTAATAAATTATCATCTAAAGATAAAAAGAACCTTGTACTTCCAAGATCACCTTGTCTTCCTGCTCTTCCTCTAAGTTGATTATCCACTCTTCGTGATTCATGTCTCTCAGTACCAATTACATGTAAACCGCCAGCTTCTCTTACTTTTTCTTCTTCATGAATCAAAACTTTTTCATATTCTTTTTTTACATCAGACAAAGATTCTCTCAAAAGCTTTATCAAGTCATCATCAGTTGGTGCTTTTTCTGCAGCTGTAGCTATCCTGTCATCAAGCTCCAATACAGAAAGTTGTCTATCTCCCCAATTTTTAACAAGTTCAACAGATAAATGAGAGAGTTTCTTTTCAATTACTTCATCTAGTTTGCAAGGGAAAAGACTTGTTGAAGGATTTGAAATATTCTTTTTCAAATTTGAACTAGATTTTGTCGAAAACCCATCCTTAGATTTTGAATTTCTTTGTTTAGGTATTGGTGGTTTATGCTCATTATCAGGCTTGACTAACAAAGGAATTAAAATTTCTTTTAATTTGAGCCTTGCCATATAGTCACTATTACCGCCAAGAATTATATCAGTTCCCCTTCCAGCCATATTAGTCGCAATAGTAACTGCACCTGCTCTTCCAGCCTGAGCAACAATTTCTGCTTCACGTTCAACATTCTCTGGCTTAGCATTTAACAAATTATGTGGGATTTTTTCTTCAGATAAAAGTGAACTTAATAATTCACTTTTTTCAACACTTGTTGTACCAACTAAAACAGGTCTACCATCTCTATGAATTTTGGCAGTTTCTTTAGCAACGGCTTTCCATTTACCAATCTCTGTCTTAAATACTTGATCAGACCAATCTTCTCTCTTTCTTATTTGATTTGTCGGTATAACTGTTGATTCTAATTTATAAGTTTTTTCAAATTCAACCTCCTCAGTTTTTGCAGTTCCCGTCATTCCTGCTAAGCCAGGATATAAAAGGAAAAAATTTTGATAAGTTATGGATGCCAATGTTTGAGTCTCAGGCTGAATCTTCAGACTTTCTTTCGCTTCTATTGCCTGATGTTGTCCATCACTCCAACGTCTTCCTGGCATTACCCTACCAGTAAATTCGTCTACTATGACAGCCTCATCGTTCTTAATAATATAATTAACATCTTTAATAAATAATTCTTTGGCTTTTAAAGCGTTAGTTATATAGTGCGCCCAGGGATCTTGAGGATTATATAAATCATTCACTCCCAAATACTCTTCACATTTTGCAAAACCCTGATCAGTTAATATACAACTTCTCTGTTTTTCATCAACTTCATAATCGCCTTCTGGATCGATACCATCTTTACTTAATTCTTTTGCTTTAACTAATGCCAGAGATAATTCTGCAGCTTTTTGATATTTTTCTTGTGGTCTTTCAACTTGGCCAGAAATGATTAGAGGGGTTCTTGCTTCATCAATTAATATTGAATCAACCTCATCAATTACGCAGTAATTAAATTTTCTTTGAACTACCTCACTAATATCGGTAGCCATATTATCTCTTAAATAATCAAATCCTAATTCTGAATTTGTGGCATAAGTTATATCACAATCATAATTTTTCTTTCTCTCAAATGGATTCATATCTTGCTGAATCAAACCGACGGATAAACCTAAAAAACGATGAACTTGTCCCATCCACTCTGCATCCCTTCTAGCTAAATAATCATTTACAGTAACAACATGCACACCTTTCCCCGTAAGAGCATTTAAATAACAAGGTAATGTTGCGACAAGAGTTTTTCCCTCTCCAGTCTTCATCTCAGCAATTTGACAGTCATTTAAAACCATCCCTCCTATTAACTGAACATCAAAATGTCTCATATCAAGAACACGTTTACTTGCTTCTCTGACAATTGCAAAGGCTTTAGGAAGAAATTCTTCTAGGAGTTCTTTTTGTTTTTTAAAATTTAATTCTGCTGAAATATTTGATTTAAGATTTTGAGTTTCTTTTCTAAGCTCATCATCATTCAATTGAGAAATTTCTTCTTCTAAAAAATTTATCTCTTCCACTATTGGTTGATAGCGCTTTAACTTTCGTGTATTCGGATCTCCCAACAAAAGTTTTAGCATAAGTCAAAGTCCTTAAAAAATTTATCTTATTACAAACATTATAAATTAGTGCGTTACAACAGAATGAAGAAAACTATTATCTCTTTATTTTATAGAAACGATCGATTAAGGTATTTAGATTGAAGTCACAAAAATAACCTAGCTGACATCACTTTTCAAAATCTTTTTAATACATGAAAGAAATATCTCTTATCAAGCATGCCAAAGGGGCTTTAGGGTTAAGGATTTTTGGATTAGGTCCTAATCTTAAACCAACAAATGGATTAACTAAGCTACAGAAATTACTAGATAGCAATGCTTTCTGGGCAAAAAATAGAACAATTAATGATCTAAAAAAATGCCTTGCTAACAGTGATGTAATAATAAGTCTTTGGGTTGGCAAGGAAATAGTTGGTTTTGGTAGAGCTTTAACCGATGGGATTTACCGCGGAGTGCTTTGGGATATTGTCATAGATCAAAATCATCAAGGCAAAGGTTTTGGCACATTAATTGTAAAAAATCTTTTATCTTCTAAAAAAATTAAAAATACAAAAAAATTGTATTTAATGACAACAAATAAAAAATTGTTTTATTCTCAATTCGATTTTAAAGAAGTTACTTCTCAAAATTTATTGATTCGTGAAATATAAATCACTTTGTTTCTAGAGAAACAAAATCAAGATACAAATTTACTATAAAGCCATCTTATAAAAGGTCCTAAAATAGGAACTGGTCCAAAAGTTGGTCCGCAAAAATCAAAGTAATCTCTGTGCTCTTTGATTAATCCATTTTCACCAAATAATAAACGAGTAGTTCCAGGATAAATAAATTCTTTACCCATAATTTTTAAACCCATTGTCCATTCAACAAATCCACAATCACCAGTTATGGAAATTGCATGAGTTTCTAAAAAAACATCATCACATCTTTTAACTAGCTTTTCTTGAGCTTTAACATAAGAATCTAAGCCCTCTGTTTCCTGAGTTGGGTCTGTAAAAATAACATTCTCATTATAAAATTCAGCCCATTTTTGTTTTGTTGGTGCATCAGTACCATAAGGTTTAGTAAATAATACCTTTAAATCCTCAACAGAAATCACTCTTGTCATTACGAAATTTTTATTAAGAATATCTTAAAAGATACAAATATTAAAAGCGGATGAAGAGATTCGAACTCTCGACATTCTCCTTGGCAAGGAGATGCTCTACCACTGAGCTACATCCGCATAACTTTTTTATTTTATCTCAAAGAAGGGATCAATGATAAAAATAATTAAATTTTTTCAATTAATTTAAATTTTTAATTAAGGATCCCATCTCAATTGCTTGTAAAGCATAATTCCAACCAAGATTATTTTTAATACCTGCTCTTTCTAAAGCCTGCTGCATAGTATCAGTAGTTAGAACTCCAAAAATAATTGGAACATTATTTTCATTTGATACTTGCGAAATACCTTTGCTCGCTTCAGATATAACTACATCATAGTGGGAAGTTTCACCACGGATCACAGCCCCAAGAGCAATTACAACGTCATAACTCTTTTTTTTCATGAGGGTTTTAGCTGCGATTGGTAATTCGAATGAACCTGGAACCCAAGCTATATCTACTTGGTTGCTTAATTCTGAAGTATCTAAACCATGTCTTTTTAAACAATCAAGACAGCCAGATAGAATTTTATTTGTAATTAAATCATTAAATCTTGCTATTACAATCCCAACCTTTAAAGTAGAGGCATTAGTAAAAGAACCCTCAAAAATAGCCATTAAATTTTACTTTGATATATTAATAGACTCTCACGAAAAGGTATTAAGTTCAAACTAATGAAGAAACTATCCCTGTAACAAAAACCAAAACAACCCAAACAGCAGCAATAGAATAAATTTTTCTCCTACTTTCTCGCTGTCCTTCTTCAGTAGAAGGTTGAGTCACATATAAAACGGGTACTCCAACTACCGCAATTAAAGATGCAAATAATAGAGCATTTACGAAGAAAAAGTTAACAGCCTGCATAATTCAGTCTTAAGTTTCAAATATTATAAATACTATAATCTCATGAAAATGATAATTTTTAGAGAAAATTTACATATTTTAGCCACTTTAAATGCAAAAAAAAAATTTCTACCTAATATCTATTTAGGAATTAAAAAAGTATGCAAGAAGATACAATAATTCAAAAAAATTTATTTGCGATTGGTAATGATAATAATGAACAAAAAGAAATAACAAAAATTCCAGAAGATTTATCTTTGGAAGATTTAAAAAAAGAATCGCAAAAAAGACCCAGACAAAGAAAAAATTCAACTAATTTAATAAATAAATTCAAGACTGATTTAATTTCAAATAACAAAAATGTTTGCATCAATGAAGAATCTTATAGCTATAAAACCGTTTCAAAACTGAAATTAACTCCTGTAATGAAGCATTATGTAACTCTAAAAGAAGAAAATAAAGATAGGTTATTACTTTATAGATTAGGAGATTTTTTTGAATGTTTTTTTGAGGACGCTGTATTAATATCTAACCTTTTAGAAATAACGCTTACCAGTAAAGATGCTGGCAAAGAGATTGGTAAGATCCCTATGGCAGGGGTTCCCCATCATGCAATGGAGAGATACTGTGCTGATTTAATTAAAAAAAATTATTCTGTGGTTATATGCGATCAATTAGAAAAAAGTTCTGGAAATTATGGGACTCCAATTAAAAGAGGAATAACAAGAATAATTACTCCTGGAACTGTAATTGAAGAGGGGATGTTGATAGCAAAGAAAAATAATTGGATTACTGCTATTTACTTATCAGAAGAAAACTCAGATGAATCTTATGAATGGGGGATATCAAAAGCTGATGTAAGCACTGGAGAATTAATAACTTTAGAAGGCCAAACTCTGTCAAAACTATTTGATGAAATTATTAAATTAGATTCTTCAGAAATCATTGTAGGAAGCAATACAGTAAGAAATTTATTAATTAAAGGAAATAGTCAAATTACATATACTGTTTCTCAAAAGACTAATTTTGGAATTAATGAAGCAAATTATCTAATAAAAAATTATTTCCAAATTGCAAACCTAGAGGGAATAGGACTTAAAAATTTAAACAATGCAACTAGATCACTTGGAGGTTTATTAAATTATTTAGAAAAAATTAATCCTTCAAATTTAGATAAAGATTCTTCTTTAAAAATCTCATTGGACTTTCCTCAAATCCAATACGGTCACAAAAAATTAATTATTGATTATCAAACTCAAAAAAACTTAGAAATCAAAAATACACAACGAGAAAACAATTATGTAGGTTCGCTACTATGGAGTATTGATAGAACTTATACTTGCATGGGCGCAAGATGTTTAAGAAGGTGGATAGATTCACCACTATTAAACGTTAATGAAATTTATGAAAGACAAAATATAATTACAAACTTTCTTGAATCTAAAAAATTACGTACAGATACCCAAAATTTACTTAGAGCAATGGGGGATTTAGAAAGACTTGCAGGTAGAGCTTGTGCAGGTCATGCAAGTCCCAGAGACTTAATTGCAATATCTGAAGGTTTAAAAAAATTGCCTAGACTAAAATCCATAATTGAATTATTTAAATATGATCTCCCAAATTGGACTGATCAATTAAAAAATATTGATGAAGGACTCTTAGAATTAGCTGATACTATAAGTTTTAAACTAGTAGAAAATCCTCCTCTAAATATTAGTGAAGGAGGCATGATCCACGATGGTGTTGACAATATATTAGATGGTTTACGCAATTTAATGGATGATTACTCTGAGTGGCTAAATAAAGAGGAATTAAAAGAAAGGAAAATTAGCAAAATTTCAAACCTAAAAATTCAATTTCATAAAAATTTTGGTTATTACATTTCTATAAATAAGTCAAAAGTTAATTTAGCTCCACAACATTGGATCAAAAGGCAAACTCTCACAAATGAAGAAAGGTATATCACTTCAGAAATTAAAAATAAAGAAAATAAGATTTTCCAAATAAAAAGTAGAGCTTCATCAAAAGAATATGAAATTTTCTGCGAATTGAGAAATATAGTTGCTGAAAAAACAAAACAAATAAGATCAATCGCAAAATCTATAGCATCTCTTGATGCACTACTTGGTTTATCAATTACTGCAGTAGAAAACAATTTTATAAAACCTTCATTAATACCAATAAATGATTCAATGACAAAAAATAGTACAAAAATTACCGCAGGAAGAAATCCAATTGTAGAGCAATTGTTAAGTGATAAAAAGTTTGTAGCAAACGATATCTCTTTTGAAGATAATCAAAAATTAATTATATTAACGGGTCCCAATGCAAGCGGAAAAAGTTGCTTTATAAGACAACTTGGTTTAATACAAATTCTCACACAAATTGGTAGCTTTGTTCCTGCTAATAATGCTGAAATCAAGATTGCGGATAGGATTTTCACAAGAATTGGGGCAGTTGATGATCAATCATCTGGACAATCAACATTTATGGTAGAAATGTCTGAAACCGCATCAATTCTAAATCAGGCAACTTCTAGCTCACTAGTTTTACTTGATGAGATAGGAAGAGGGACATCTACTTTTGATGGACTTTCAATAGCTTGGTCAGTAAGTGAATATCTTGCAAAAAAAATTCAATGTAATACTATTTTTGCTACGCACTATCATGAGCTGAATTATTTAAAAAATTCAAATAAGAATATACAAAATTTTCAAGTTTTAGTAGAACAAAATAACGATCAGCTAATCTTTAGCCACAGGATTGTCAAAGGGGGCTCAAACAAAAGCTATGGTATAGAAGCAGCTAAATTAGCAGGAGTTCCAAAAGAAGTTATAGAAAAAGCAAAATCAGTTTTAAATTCTTTAGAAGAAAATAACAAATTAAATTATGATATTAATTAGATTTTTGACATTTTATAAAATAAATACTTTTTAAATTGTTTCCCTCAATAAGGCGTTAACCGCAGCAGCTGCCATGGCAGCACCTCCTCTAGTTGAATTCAAAACAATTCTAGGAAGATCGGTCGAAATAAGTTTGTTTTTGCTATTCTCTACCCCAATAAATCCAACAGGCATTCCGATAATTAAACTAGGTAAATCTTTTGCATTTTCTAAAATATCAATTAAATAAGTTAACGCTGTAGGCGAACTGCCAATAACTACAATAGGAGATTTGCTTCCAGAATTTATAGCAGATAACTCCTTCCAACCTTCACTTAAGCCATATGCAGTTTTAGTTAAATTTGTATGATTATTTTTTTCAAACCACATTCTAGCGGTGAATACTTTATTCCTAGTGGTATTTTCTGCCATGGATTTTATGGCTGCTGCTGCCATATCGGTATCAGTTAAAATAGGAGCACCATTTTTAAGTGCCTGAAGACCCTTTTCGCAAGCACCTTCACTAAAATTTACAAGATTTTGAACTGTGAAATCCCCTGAAGTGTGGACTAATCTCTCTAAAACTTTTTTTTCCAAATAATTGAGATCATTGGCTACTAAACGAGATCTTATGAATCTGATGCTTTCCAAAAAAATTGGATGATCTATTACCATTAAATTTAATTTGTGTTAGAAGTAATCATAGTTAATATATGTTTTTTATTGAGCGATTATGCCAATACAAATATTATGGGGTAATGATCTAAATGCTCAAAATACATTTATTCAAAAATTAATTGATAAGGAAGTATCCAAAGAATGGAAAGAAATAAACGTAACTAATTTAAATGGAGATGATGATGAGCAAGTCAATCAAGCTTTTGATGAAGTTCTTACACCTCCTTTTGGAGATGGATACAGAATAGTTACATTGAAAAATAATCCCATTTTTACTGCCAAAAATGAAGATCTAAGAACTAAATTTGAAAAAATTCATGACAATATACCTCAAAATACTTATTTCATTTTGCAAAATACAAAAAAACCAGACTCAAGACTAAAGAGTACTAAATTTTTACAAAAACTTATCAAAAATAATTTAGCCAAAGAAAAATCATTTTCTTTACCAGAAATCTGGGACTATGAGGGACAAAAAAGATTTTTAGAAAATGCAGCAAATGAAATGAATATCAAAATTGATAAAAATGCAGCTGAATTAATTATTGATTCAGTTGGTAATGACAGCTTTAAACTAATAAATGAATTAACCAAAGCAAAAACATACCTTTCTGCAGTATCAAGTAATTCGAATTCACAACTTTTTCTTAAAAGTATTGATGTAAAAAAAATATTTAATGATCATCAATCCAATATTTTCAAAATCATTGATCTTCTCTTACAAAAAAATATTAATGAAAGCCTCATTGAAATAAATTATTCTTTACAGAAAGGAGAACCTGCTTTAAGACTAAATGCAGGTTTAATTAGTCAAATAAGAATTCATACCATTATAAAACTAGCAGTTAATTCAGGTAACAATAATGCAGAAAAGATTTGTAATCTTGCAGGCATTTCTAATTCAAAAAGAATTTTTTTTATTCGAAAAAAAGTCAAAAATGTATCTCAAGAATATTTAATTAATTTAATGAGTAACTTACTAGATATTGAATCATTACTAAAACAAGGTAATAATCCTATAAATGTTTTTACTGAGAAATTAATTAATTTAAGTTAACCAAATTATAAGTTTAAGAATTTACATTATGATTTAAATATGGCTTTACTAGTAAAAAAATTTGGCGGTACTTCTGTCGGTGATATTAAAAAAATTAAAAATATTGCAAGTAGCATTTGTCAAAGTAAAGAAGCAGGTAATGAAATTGTCGTAGTTGTCTCTGCGATGGGGCAAACTACAGATGATTTAAATTGTTTAGCGGAATCAATTAGTAAAAATCCTAATCGAAGAGAATTGGATATGCTTCTCTCAACTGGAGAGCAAGTAACCATAGCTCTTCTTTCAATGGCATTAAATGAATACGGAATACCTGCAATTTCAATGACTGGTAGCCAAGTTGGAATTATTACTGAATCAATTCATGGGAAGGCGAGAATTCTGGATATTAAAACAGAAAGGATCCAAAATTATTTAAATCAGGGTTTTGTTGTTGTCGTGGCTGGATTTCAAGGAACAACATTAAGCTATACGGGTTCAATGGAAATTACAACTTTGGGTAGAGGTGGTTCAGATACTTCTGCGGTAGCTCTATCAACAGCTTTAGGAGCTGAGACTTGCGAAATTTTTACAGACGTTCCAGGGGTTCTTACTACTGATCCAAGGATTGTTCCTAATGCAAAGCTCTTAGATGAAATTAGCTGCGAGGAAATGCTTGAACTTGCAAGCGTAGGTGCTTCAGTTCTGCATCCAAGAGCAGTAGAAATTGCTCGCAATTATGGAATTAAATTGTGTGTCAAATCAAGCCAAATTGACTCCAGTGGGACTCTCCTAGAAAGTCAAATCCAACCTCTCCCGCTAAAAAGAGGAAGCTTAGAATTAACAAAAACAGTCAATAGTCTTGAAGTATTAGAAAACCAAGCAGTATTCAGTCTCTCAAATATTCCTGATAGGCCTGGGATTGCAGCGCAAATATTTGAAAAACTTTCAGAAGCAAGTATTAACGTAGATTTAATAATACAAGCGACAAATGATGGAAATAAAAACGATATTACATTTACTGTTGGTGCATTAGAAGTAAAAAAGACTGCAGAACAATGTGAACTTATAACTAGTCAATTAGGGGGAGAATTTAACTTAAAAACCAACATGACTAAATTAAGTATTCAAGGAGCAGGCATTATGGGCAGACCTAGTGTTTCAGCTGATTTATTTGATACTTTATCTCAAGCGAATATAAATGTTAGGTTAATAGCTACTAGTGAAATTAAAGTCAGCTGTGTAATTGAAATTAATAATATACCAAAAGCTATTAGATTTGTTGCTGAGAAATTTAAGTTATCCGATACACAAATATTTGTTAATCCAATCAATGAAAAACAAGATCAACCTGAAGTAAGAGGAATTGCATTAGATAAAAACCAAGTTCAGGTAAGCTTTAGAAAACTGCCTGATCGTCCAGGTGTAGCAGCATCGATATGTTTAGCATTAGCTGAAAATAATTTACTTATCGATACTATTGTTCAGTCTGAAAGAATTTCCTCTTTAAAAACTAAGGATATTAGTCTTACAATGAATAAACAAGATAGAGAAAAAGCTAACTTAGTTTTTGAGGCCTTAACAAAAAAATTACCCGGATCATACATTGAAGATGGCCCTGCTATAGCAAAAGTAAGTACTGTAGGAGCGGGAATGGCATTTAAGGTTGGGACGGCTGGAAAAATATTTAGAGCATTGGCTGACCAAAACATCAATATTGAAATGATTGCCACAAGTGAAATTAGGACTTCATGTATTGTCTTAGAAAAAGATTGTGACAAAGCAGTTAATGCGATTCATAATCATTTCGAATTAGAAAAATAAGTTGTTTTTAATTATTTCTCGCCAATTTTTGTCTTAATTTTTTAATTCTATCCCTCAAATTTGCTGCCTCTTCAAAATTTAATTCTTTTGCAGCGTCTTTCATTTTAATTTCTAACTTTTCTATTAAGTCAGGCAATTCTTCGAGCAAACATTGATTATCACTGGAACTAAGAATTGCGTCAGTTTTGTTATTAACTATATTTATTAAATCTTTAGATAAACCACCAGCATCTAGTTTTCTGGAAAGTTCTAGAAAAGATAATATTGAATTTTCTATTTTTTTGCCTGCAGGTTTTGGAGTAATACCATTGACTTGGTTATATTTTTTTTGAATAGTTCTTCTTCTTTCAGTTTCAGATATTGCTCTTTTCATTGAATCTGTGAAGTTATCTGCATAAAGCAAGGCAACACCTTCAACATGTCTGGCAGCTCTTCCTATCGTTTGAATCAATGACCTTTCTGCCCTCAGAAAACCTTCTTTATCAGCATCTAAAATGGCGACTAAGGATACTTCTGGAAGATCTAGTCCCTCTCTTAATAAATTAACTCCTACCAAAACATCATATTCACCTATTCTAAGGTCTTGAATAATTTCAATTCTTTCAATTGAATGGATTTCGGAATGCAAATATCTAACTCTTACTTTATTTTCAGATAAAAAATCAGTTAAATCTTCAGCCATTCTCTTAGTAAGTGTTGTCACAAGCACTCTTTGATTCTTTTCAGCTCGAATTCTTATTTCAGATAACAGATCTTCTATTTGGCCTTCACTAGGTCTTACATCAATTACCGGGTCTAGTACCCCAGTTGGCCTTATAACTTGCTCAATAAATTCACCATCACATTGATCTAATTCCCATTGACCGGGGGTTGCACTTATAAATAATGTCTGTTTTGACTTTTCCCAAAACTCTTCACATTTTAAAGGTCTATTATCTGCAGCACTTGGCAATCTAAAACCATGATCTATTAAAACTTTTTTTCTAGATTGATCACCGTTGTACATCGCATGAAGTTGAGGACATGTTACGTGACTCTCATCTACTACCAACAACCAATCTTTGGGAAAGTAATCTATTAAGCATTCTGGCGGTGAACCTTCCTCCCTACCTGATAAATGACGAGCATAATTCTCAACTCCATTACAATAACCAACCTCTTTAAGCATTTCTAAGTCATATTTTGTACGTTGTTCTAGACGTTGAGCCTCTAATAGTTTTCCTTCGTATGTAAATTTATCGAGTTGAGTTTTCAATTCATTTCTAATTGCACTTATTGCACTCGCAAGTCTTTCTTTTGGAGTTACAAAATGCTTAGCTGGGTAAACGCTAACTTGTTCTAAACTTTCAAGTATTTCTCCTGTAGTAGGGTCAACGTATCTAATAGCCTCGACTTCATCACCAAATAACTCAATTCTTATTAATCTATCTTCATAAGCTGGACCGATTTCTAAAACATCACCTTTAATTCTGAATCTACCTCTAGTAATTTCAATATCATTTCTAGTATATTGATTTTCAACAAGAGACCTCAAAGAAGAACGTAGATTTATTGATTTTCCCACTTCAAATTTAACTGCAGCTTTTAAATACTCACTCGGTATACCAAGACCATAAATACAACTTATTGAGGCTACAACAATTACATCTTTTCTTTCAAATAATGAGCGTGTTGCAGAATGCCTAAGCATATCTATTTCTTCATTAATTGAAGCAGTTTTGGCTATGTAAGTATCACTTACAGGTACATAAGCTTCAGGTTGATAATAATCGTAGTAAGAAATGAAGTACTCAACAGCATTTTTTGGAAAAAATTCCCTTAATTCATTACATAGTTGTGCAGCCAACGTTTTGTTATGGGCTAAAACAAGTGCCGGTCTTCCTGTTTGTTGAATTACATTGGCAATGGTAAATGTTTTACCAGTTCCAGTAGCTCCTAAAAGAGTCTGAAACTGTTTACCATTATTTACGCCTTTAACTAATTTTTTAATAGCTTCTGGTTGATCTCCATTTGGTTTGTAAGGAGCTTGAAGCTTATAGTTGTTCATCAAGCTAGTAGCTAAAGGATATTGCTATACTAGGAAATTTTTTCTCCAATTATTGAATTTTTCAAAGATTCTTTTAAGCCTCTAACAACCGCAATCATTGATATTAAATCATCTAATTTATTAACCACAGATCCAACGCCAACTGCTGAGGCTCCAGAGGATATTGCTAGTGGACAAGTTACTTGGCTTAATCCAGAGGCACTCATGATTGGTATATTCAGAGATTGTTTCTTAAATTCTTGATGAATAGCATAGGTAGCTGCAAGAGTTGGTACTGATTTTTCAAAACAACCTTGAATTCCTGGAGAGTAAGGAGTAGAACTGGTACCACCTTCTGTTTGAATAATATCAACGCCTTCTTCCACTAGCTTTACAGCAAGATCAACTTGTTTATCAATAGGTATTTTATGAGGAACAGTTACTGATAAAGGAAAATTAGGTAATAAATCCCTCGTCTCTTTTGTAATTTTTAAAACTTTTTTATCTGAAAAATGAATGCCTTTTTCATAAAAAGTATCGTAATTTCCTATCTCAATTAATGATGCTCCTGCTTTTACACAATCTTGAAAAGATCGAGGCAGTACTGAACTAACACAAACGGGTAGTGTTGAATTCTTAAGTGCTAAATCAACGAGTTCAGGCTTGCAAGCAATATCGACAAGATCTGCACCTCCTAATGAAGCAGCCTCAACAATTATTTTCACAGACTGAACATCGAAATTATTCAATCCTGAAATAACTTTGAGTAAGGATTTGTTTCTTAACTCTTCTTTGATTTTATGTGGCAAAAGATTAATCAGACTCATTTACTTAATGAATTTATTACCCGATTGTGACATTGTTTTAGTAAAACAGTGCATTTTTTAAAAAATATTATCTGAGCAACACAAAATGACTGATAAAAAATTAAGTCAGAAAAATTGGTCATCATGGCATCATCAACTTCATAAAGAGATTCTTACCAAAAAAATATTAATTCCCAAAGGATCCAATATTTTAATAAGTGTTTCGGGGGGTCAAGACTCAATGGCCTTATTAACACTAATTAATGACCTAAAAAAACTACATAATTGGTCTATTAGTGTTTGGCATGGTGATCATCAGTGGCACGAAAAATCATCACTATATGCTCTTGAATTAAAAGATTATTGCGAAAATAAAAATATTTCATTCTCTTTTGATCAAGCAAATAAAGAAAGTATTTCTTCAGAAGAAAAAGCACGAGAATGGAGATATAAAAAATTATGTGAAAGAGCCAAAACTTTATTAAATAAAAACCAGCAAAAACATAATATTTATTTGTTAACTGGTCACACGAGTAGTGATAATGCAGAAACATTTATCCTCAATTTATCTAGAGGAAGCAATTTTGCAGGTCTGAGTAATATTGAGAGTAAAAGATTAATAGAAAATCAAATTTATTTAATAAGACCAATATTAATTTTCAGTAGGGAAGATACAAAACAATTTTGCAATAATATGAAGATCCCAGTCTGGGAAGATCCAACAAATTCAGATCTTAAATTAAAAAGAAATTTAGTAAGAAAAAAAATTCTTCCTAACTTAGAAGTCATCTATCCTGGTTGTTCTGAAAGGATAAATAATTTTTCCCAAAAAATGAGCAAATACAATAATGAACGTAATGATCTTAGTGAACTAGCGTATTTATATTGTAAAGATGTTAAAGGTATAGATAGAAATCTCCTAAATGGTATGTGTATTGAAGCGAGGTGCACAATTTTAAATAGATTTTTAAAAGAGATATCTGCAAAGCAATGTAGTTCTAGAAATCTGACAAAATTAGCAACTTCAATTTATGAAAAAAATAAAGGTCAAATTAATTTGCAAGAGTTTTTAAAAATTGTTTGGGATAAAAACTATATAAATTTTGAAAAAAGTTAAGATGTTACTGCAGATCTTCTTCTTCTTGTTCTACCTTCAAATGAATCTTCTTTGGCAGTCTCAGCTGATGGATTCTGTGAAACTTTTGGACTTTTTTGGGTATTTTGTGAGTTATTTGAACTATTAGGATGATTATTGTTTGATTTCTTATGGAAATTATTATTTCTATTTCTATTGGAGAAATTTTGCTCTTCGGTAATCTTTGGAATATAAGCACGAGTTCCACTTGGAGCAGGTTGAACTAAACACAAAATAAGTGGTTCAACTTGTAATTCTCTTCTCATTCTTCTCGATAAACCATTTTCAATTTCTCTTTGTACACCAATCCAATCTACCTCAAAATTATTCGGCCCAGTTTGTCTGGATAATTGTTTCCATCTATTTTCTAAGACCCAGCTTATTTCTCGTTCTGTCCACATAGACATTTTTCTTGGCTCTGCAGTAGTAACAACTCCTCTTAAATTAACTCTAGGAGGAGCAACCATCTTCCCATCTGTACTAATAGGAGCTAAAACAGTTACTACACCATCCCCAGCTAATTGCTGCCTTTCCTTTAATACTCGAGCATCTACTATCCCATTTCGTGAGTTATCAAGCAGTTCAACACCAGCTTTCACGGGATCACCCTTTTGAATAGAATTAGGTGTTAACTCAACTACATCTCCATTTTCAATAATTAAGATATTGTCCTGTGGAACCCCCATAGTTTGTGCACTCTTCCCATGACAAACAAGCATTCTATGTTCTCCATGAACAGGAACAAAAAACTTAGGTTTTGCGAGTGCCAACATTAACTTTTGATCTTCTTGAAAACCATGACCAGAAACATGAATATTCTCACCCTTTCCATAAACAACCTTTGCTCCGAGTTTCATTAATCTATCTATTGTATTAACAACAGAAATAGTATTACCTGGAATTGGGCTGGCTGAAAATATTACAGTATCAGTAGTCTTAAGACGAACATGCTGATGTTCACCACGAGAGATTCTGCTTAAGGCTGCTAGGGGTTCTCCTTGACTACCCGTCATTAATAATAAGGTCTCCCTATCTGGTAAATCTCTAATTTGCTTGATAGGAACAAACAAATCATCTGGGCATTTCATATAACCAATATCTCTTGCCTTAGCAATAACATTTATCATCGATCTACCTAACAAACCGACTTTTCTTCCATGTTTCATAGCCAATTCTAAGATCATTGTCACTCTATGCACAGAACTAGCAAAAGTGGTAAGGATAACTCGTTCTTTTGCCTCTGCAATATGTTTTTCTAAAGAGGGATAGATAGTCTTCTCAGAAGGACAAAAACCTGGAACTTCGGCATTAGTAGAGTCACTGAACATGCATAAAACACCCTTCTCTCCGTAATGCACCATTCTTTCAATATCAAATTGCTCTCCATCTACTGGCATATGATCAAACTTAAAATCTCCCGTGAAAATAATTGTGCCAACAGGTGTTGTAACTGCTAAAGAAAAGCTATCGCAAATAGAATGGGTATTTCGAATAAATTCAACAGAAAAATGTTGTCCTACTTTTACAACGTCTCTTGGATTTACTGTCTGTATAGTTGTTCTATCAGATACCCCTGCTTCCTCCATTTTTCCTCTAAGCATTGACATTGCCAATCTTGGGCCATAAATAATGGGAATATTAAAATGTTTTAGGTGATGAGAAATACCTCCAATATGATCTTCATGCCCGTGAGTGACAATCATTCCTTTTATTCTTCTTTGATTTTCTTTTAAAAAAGTTGTATCAGGCATAACAACGTTTACGCCATGCATACCATCAGATGGGAAAGCTAGGCCAGCATCAACAAGCATTAATTCATCACCATATTCAAAAACGCAAGTGTTTTTTCCTATTTCATGTAGTCCTCCAAGAGGTATTACTCGTAGAGCTGGCGTATTACTTTTAGATCTAGATGAATCATGAGTAGATCTATTTACAGTTGAATTTGTACTTGATTGCATAATTTTGAAATTTATGAAGGCCTGCTTGTAATCAAATAAGGTTTATTTAAATTTAATTATCAAGTTAAATAAAATCCCTATTATAAGGAATTCAGGATAAAAGATAGCTGCTTTTTCATGTCATTGGTTAAAGGTGACAAAGGACTTCTAGGATTACCTACATCCCATCCCGATAGCTCCAAAGCAGCCTTAATTGGGATTGGATTAGTAGTCATAAAGAGTGCTTTGAAAAGAGGCTGAAGTTTTTCATGAATAGCAAGAGCATTAGAAACATTTCCACTTTGAAAAGAATGAATCATCTCTTTCAATTGCAATCCAACTAAATGACTTGCAACACTAACTACTCCTACAGCACCTACAGATAACATTGGAAGCAACAATGAATCGTCGCCACTATATACAGAGAGTTCGGAGCCACAAATAGCTCTTAATTCTGTTACTTCTTCTATTCTACCGCTTGCAGCTTTAATACTGAGAATATTTGAGAAATCCATAAGTTTCTTCACAGTATCAGGTAATAAATTGCATCCAGTCCTACCAGGAATGTTGTAAAGCATAAGAGGCAAATCCTTTGCAGATTTAGCAATAGAACTGAAATGTTTATAAAGACCTTCTTGAGGCGGCTTATTGTAATAAGGAACAACGACCAAAGCACCGTCGGCACCAGATTCGTAAGCTTTTTTTGTAGCTGCCACAGCTTCGCTTGTACAATTGCTACCAGTGCCAACTATTACTTTACAGCTTGCATCCAAAGATCCTTTTACCGCAATAAATAAATCATGCTGTTCTGCCCATGAAAGAGTCGGGGATTCTCCAGTAGTACCGCACAACACAATTCCATCGGAACCGTTCTCAAAAAGATAATTTGAAAGTTTTATAGCTAGTTCATAATCTACATCTCCATTCTCAGTGAATGGAGTAACCATTGCAGTCAATATTCTTCCAAATTGTGGATTATTACACTCAGTTTTGTCTGTAATCATTTTTTTGGAATTAATAACTCAGCTATTTGAACAGCATTCAGAGCTGCTCCTTTTCTTATTTGATCTCCACATAACCATAATTCTAATCCATGAGGCTGACTGATATCAGTTCTTAGCCTGCCAACAGCAACATTGTCCCTTCCCATAACGTCATTTGGCATAGGAAATCTATTATTTTTGTAATCCTCAATAACTTCAATTCCAGGAGATTTTTTTAATTCTTCAAGAGCATCTTTAGGCTCAACTACATCGGCAAATTCAATATTGATCGATTCAGAATGTGCTCTCAGTACTGGGACTCGAACACATGTAGCAGAGAGCTTTAAATCAGCAATATTTAATATTTTCCTTGTCTCATTAACCATTTTCATCTCTTCTTCGCAGTAATTATTTGAAAGCATAGGGGAATTATGTAAAAACAAATTAAAAGCAAGGGAGTATGGCAAAACTTCACTTTTTTGAGGATTTCCTTGAAGATATTGTTCAGTTAAAAGTTTTAGTTCCTCCATCGCCAGTTGGCCTGCACCACTGACAGATTGATATGTTGAGACAATAACTCTTTGAATAGTCGAAAGTTTGTTTAATGGAGCTAAAACTAATGTCAACAAAATGGTAGTGCAGTTTGGATTCGCTATTACCCCATCATGATTAAGTACTTCACTAGCATTAACTTCAGGGACTATAAGAGGAACGTTCTTATCTAATCTGAAAGCACTTGAGTTATCTATCAGTAAAGCATTTTGATCAATAATGGTAGACAACCATTTTTTTGAAATACTTCCACCAGCTGAAGCCAACACTAAATCAAGATTCTTAAATTCTTCCTTAGTTGTTTTTTTTGTAACTAATTCTTCATCTTTCCAAATAATTTTTTTTCCTTCTGACCGCTCTGATGAAAGCAAGACCAATTCTGATATTGGGAAATCACGTTGTTCAAGAATTTTTAGCAATTCAGATCCCACAGCACCTGAAGAACCTAAAACAGCAACTTTTAATGGCCTATTAGGCAAATACGGAGATTGTCTCACACTTTAAAATGATTTTTATAAATAGATTGACTATTTTTTTTACTTTATCAAAAAATTAACTTTCAAGGAAATCACATAATGTGAAATAATTAAGATTCGGCTCATAGTAATAACTTAGAAAAACATGGCTAAAGATGCACTAATAGTCAAAACAACTCCTCTGCCTCAAAGTAGAATTTCATTCGAATTAGAAATACCATCTGAGACGTGCAAAACGTGTGTAAATGAAACAATCAGTTCTATCAGTCGTTCGGCTAAAATTCCGGGATTTAGACTTGGTAAGATTCCTAAACAAGTCTTAATCCAAAGAATTGGAATCACACAATTACATGCTTCTGCTCTGGAAAAAATTATTGATAAATCATGGCAAGAAGCGTTAAAAATAAAATCTATAGAGCCACTAAGTGAGCCAGAATTGGTTGATGGATTTGAATCTTTACTTGCAAAGTTTAGTCCTGAAAAATCACTTAAGGTTACTCTTCAAACTGATGTTGCCCCAGAATTAAAACTTAAAAAATCCAAAGGACTAAGTGTTGAAATATCAAATACAAAGTTTGATCCTAAGTCAATAGATGAAGCACTAGAAAAATCTAGAAATCAGTTTGCAAACATTATTCCAGTTACCAATAGAGCAGCAAAATTAGGAGATATTGCTGTAGTTAGTTTCAAAGGAAAATATAAAGATTCTGGTAAAGAGATTGATGGTGGAACAAGTGAATCAATGGATCTTGAGTTAGAAAAGAACAAAATGATTCCCGGTTTCGTTGAGGGAATCGTAAAGATGAAAATTGGTGATACTAAAACACTTAACCTTAAATTTCCTGATGATTATTCTCATGAGGATTCAAGAGGCAAAGAAGCAATTTTTGAAGTAAATCTTAAGGATCTTAAGGAAAAAGAATTGCCTGAACTTAATGACGATTTTGCAAAACGGTCTGGCAACAAAGAATCATTAAAAGAGTTAAAGAAAGATATTGAAAAGCAACTTAAAGATAATTATGAAAAAACTCAAAAAGATATCAAAATTGAAGCTTTATTAGATGCCTTAACAAACGAATTGGTTGCTGAAATTCCAAAATCTATGATTGATATAGAAGTGAGGAATAATATTGAACAAACCGCTCAAAGATTTGCTCAACAAGGTCTTGATGTAAAATCTACTTTCACTCCGGAATTAGTTAAGTCATTAGCAGAGTCCACAAGGCCTCAAGCTGAAAAAAATGTTCAAAGAAATTTAGCTTTAAAAGCATTAGCTGAAACAGAAAACATAAAAGTCGAGAAAGATGAAATTGATTTAAAAATGAAAGATTATGAAGATGCAATCTCTCAATCTTCAAAACAAATAGATATTAAAAGATTAACAGAAGTAGTAAGTAACGATCTACTCAAAGAAAAATTAATAATTTGGCTCGAAGAAAATTCTGAAGTAAAAGAAAAAACTACAAAAACTTCCAAAACATCAAAAGCCGCAAAAACTGCGATTAAAACTACAAAAACTATAGGAACTACAAAAACTACAAAAGCTCGAAATAAAAAAGAAAAAAAATAATTTATGAAATTTCCTACTAATTAAACAAAAACCCCCTAAATTATTTATAAGACGAAAACTAATTTGTGAACTCAGAAAAAAAACATTTAATCCAAAGCTCAATAAGTTCTTACGAAAGTAATCATAAAACTATTGCAGCTGTCCCCACCGTTATAGAACAATCAGGTAGAGGAGAAAGAGCTTTTGATATATATTCAAGATTATTAAGGGAAAGAATAATTTTTTTAGGTACTGGAATTAATGATCAAGTATCTGACTCCCTTGTTGCACAATTATTATTTCTTGAAGCTGAAGATCCCGAAAAAGACATACAAATATATATCAATTCTCCTGGAGGCTCAGTAACTGCAGGAATGGCCATTTATGATACCATGCAACAAATATCGCCTGATGTAGTGACAATATGTTTTGGAGTAGCCGCAAGTATGGGGGCATTTCTACTTTCTGGAGGAGCAAAGGGGAAAAGGTTGGCTTTACCTAATTCTAGGATTATGATTCATCAACCTCTCGGAGGTGCACAAGGTCAAGCAGTAGAGATTGAAATACAAGCAAAAGAAATACTTTTTCTCAAGAAAACATTAAATTCACTTTTAGCTGAACATACTGGTCAACCTTTAGAAAAAATTAATGAAGATACAGAAAGAGATTACTTTTTATCCCCCTCAGAAGCAGTCGAATATGGATTAATTGATAAAGTTATCAAAAAGTGACAAGGGGTTCTGATTTTTTAAGAATATGATGACGAATCGATATTTATAAGCAATCCTAGGAAATAGGGAATATTTAACACCTTTCATTTTAAAAACTTATAATCGATGGCTAAATTCGACGCCCATCTTAAATGTTCATTTTGCGGGAAGTCACAAGACCAAGTAAGAAAGCTTATAGCTGGTCCTGGGGTTTATATCTGTGATGAGTGCATAGACCTTTGTAATGAGATTCTCGATGAAGAACTACTTGATAATCAAGCGAACACAAACAACTCTCCACAAGTAAAAAAGAAATTACCAACTGATAATCCAAAAAAATCTGTTCCTTTAGAGTTAACCTCAATTCCTAAGCCATTAGAAATAAAAAGTTTTTTAGATAATCAAGTTGTTGGGCAAGAATCTGCAAAAAAAATATTATCAGTAGCCGTATACAATCACTACAAGCGATTAGCTTGGAAAGTTAAAGAAGACAGTAAAAATAGCAATTCAACTGATTCACAAGCAACTAAATTACAAAAATCAAATATTTTACTCATCGGCCCTACTGGAAGTGGAAAAACATTATTGGCGCAAACTTTAGCAGAGTTTTTAGATGTTCCTTTTGCAGTGGCTGATGCAACGACTTTGACAGAAGCTGGATATGTTGGGGAGGATGTTGAAAACATACTTTTAAGACTTCTACAGAAATCAGAAATGAATGTGGAACTAGCTCAAAAAGGAATTATTTATATTGATGAAATAGATAAAATTGCAAGAAAAAGCGAAAATCCTTCAATTACTAGAGATGTCTCCGGTGAAGGGGTACAGCAAGCATTATTAAAAATGCTTGAAGGAACAATTGCTAATGTGCCACCTCAAGGCGGAAGAAAACATCCTTATCATGACTGCATCCAAATTGATACGAGTCAAATACTATTTATTTGTGGGGGAGCTTTTATAGGTTTAGAGGATATCGTTCAAAAGCGTATGGGTAAACACTCTATAGGATTTACCACCAATTCAGATCAAAACAAAGTTGATACAAAAAAAATAGTAGACTCAAGAGATTCCCTGAAAAATTTAGAATTAGATGACTTAGTGAAATATGGCCTAATTCCAGAATTTATTGGAAGAATTCCGGTTTGTGCTGTATTAGATCGTCTTACTAAAGAAACTTTAGAATCTATTTTGACTCAACCAAGAGATGCATTAGTAAAGCAATTCAAAACTTTGCTAAGTATGGATAATGTTGAATTATCATTTGAGCCTGATTCTGTTGAAGCGATAGCAAATGAAGCATACAAAAGAAAAACAGGTGCAAGAGCATTAAGATCAATAATTGAAGAGCTAATGCTAGACATAATGTATACTTTGCCTTCTGAAGAAAATGTAAAAGAATTCACAATTACGAAAAAAATGGTAGATAATTTGTTCTCATCTAAAATTGTTAAACTACCTTCAGGATCAAAAAGAATCATTAAAGAGTCTGCATAAATTAGAGTTTAATTTTTTTAATTGAATCCCTAATTTTTCTAATTTATGAAAAATAAATGCCAAATATACATAAGCCTTTTCATCAAAAATATAGACCAAACAACTTAGACGAACTGGTTGGGCAAAAATTTATATCCATTACACTCAAACAAGCTCTATTAACAAAAAAAATTGTTCCTGCATATCTTTTTAATGGTCCAAGAGGCACTGGAAAAACATCAAGTGCAAGAATATTTGCAAAATCTCTAAATTGCCAGGCATTCGACCAACCTACGATAACTCCTTGTTGTAAATGTGACTTATGTAGACAAATTACAGATGGGAGCGCTCTAGATATTATCGAGATTGATGCAGCATCAAATACAGGAGTAGAAAATATAAGAGAAATTATAGAAAGAGCGAGATTTGCACCTACTCAAGCGAGATGGAAAGTCTATGTAATTGATGAATGTCATATGCTTTCAACGGCAGCTTCAAATGCTTTACTAAAAACTATTGAAGAACCGCCCTCAAGAGTTGTATTTATACTTGCGACGACAAATCCTGAGAGAGTATTAAATACAATAAAAAGTAGATGCCAAAAGTTTGATTTTAGAAGAATAAGCCCTAGTGATATTTTTCAACATTTATCAGAAATCGCCGAAAAAGAATCCATTAAGTACGAAGTTCAGGCGTTAAAAATGATTGCAAAAAGGTCTAATGGAGGTATGAGAGATGCACAAAGCCTCCTTGAACAATTGAATCTTTTCCCAGAAGGGATAACAATTAATAATATCCAAAACCTCCTAGGAGAAGTATCAGAAAGTGAATTAACAAATCTGATTAAATCATTGGTTGAGAATAATCCAGAGTCATTAATTTACACCTGCAACAAATTATATGATGCCGGAAACGAACCTCTTCAAATAATTATCGGATTATTGAATATAACAAGAGATCTACTATTACACACTACTAATAATAAATATTCAGATCTTTATTATACGTCTGATGAATTTCGAAATGAGTTAGATAAAATCTCAAAAACAATAAATAAATCAACAATAATTCATTGGCATAATAATCTGAGAAATATTGAATATCAAATCAAATCAAGTGATAATCAAAGGCTTTGGTTTGAAATACATTTAACTGGTCTTCTAGATAGTCAAGAGATAAATAGTTTTGAAAATAAAAATAAAAGTAAAAATAATACGACTGAGGAGAAGCATGAAAGTAGAAAAAACATTCCAATTAATAAAGAAAATATTTCAGATAAGATTCCGAAACCAAGTATCCAAGAAGAGATAACTCACAAGGAATTGATCGAAAAAAAAGACGAAAAATTAGAAAAATTTGAAGTTCTTGAAAAAGAAAGTATTGAAAATATTTCTGACAATAGCCAAAATAATCCTGGATCAAATTTAAAAGATAAATGGGAATTAATTCTTTCTAAAGTAGAGTTACCATCAACAAGAATGTTACTTTCACAACAAGCCGAACTTGAAAGTTTTGATTCGGAGAAAATCATAATTGCATTATCTCCAAACTGGGAAAGTATGATAAAAAGCAGAAAAGTTATAATTGAAAATACTGTAAAAAAGATATTTGGAGATGGAATAATACTTAATTTTTCAACCAAACAATTAAATAAAAGTAACCCAACAAATACTCCAGAAATAACCCAAAATGAAGTAAATAATCGCCGACCAATAAAAAAAATAGAACCAAAAACTAATTCGACAACAAAAATATCTAACGAGGAAACTTATGATGATAGTTCAAAAAACTTAGCAAATTTTTTTAATGGAGAAATTATAGACCTTGATGAATAGATTAAACTCCAGTATGAAGAGTCTTTCGCCAGAGAATCTTTTTGGGAAAAATAGACATCTTTATAGTTACCCAAGGGATTACTAAAAACCAATGTGATAAATAAAAAACCGATACAAATACCATCAAAAAATTGCTTTTTTGCAATACGGGCACTTCACTTTTACAAGAAGAACCGTACCAAAAAGCAATTCCAGATAACATAAAAGCTGTAAATGAAATAGGCCAGTAAATTGGTGAATCTACAAAAGCAATACTGAAAACTAAATCAAAAATAGAAATGATTGGTAATGCATATTGCAAGATGAAAAAGTAAGTTAAATCAAATTTCTGCAAATAATTAATTTTATTAGTAAATAATTGATCTCCATAATCGAAGAATCTTTGCAACCCCCCCTCTGCCCATCTTTGCCTTTGCGCTAATAAAGCATTTAAATTCTCAACTGCCTCCTCCATGACTGGAGGATCCCATAAGATTCCAATTCTAGATTTTGATAATAATAATCTTAAACTCAAATCAAGATCATCTGTAACTGTATCTTCATTAAAAGAACCACATGCTAATAATGTTTCTTTTTTAATTAATTGGCCATTCCCCCTTAATTCGGAAACTCCAGCAACTGATAATCTTCCATATTGAAAGATTGCATCCATAGCCATCTCCATTGACTGACAGGAAGTTAAAAAATTCTTACTTACATTTGTTACTGATTTTCTTAGTTGAACTGCAGACCAATCACCCTCTTCTACAAAACTAAATAACCTTATCAAAGAATCTTGTTTTAATTCAGCATCAGCATCCAAAACTAATAACCATTCACCATGAGTAAATTTCAAGGCATAATTCAAAGCTCCTGACTTTCCTCCTCCTGCATTTGGAGAACGACTTATGACTTTTAGCTTGTCATATTGTCTAGATAATCGATCTAAAATTAAAGGCGTCTTATCAGAACTACCATCATCGATTATGTAAATATTTAATTTATTTGTTGGAAAATCTAAACTAAATAATCTTTCAACTAATCTTGCTATGACATTCTCTTCATCTCTAGCTGCGACTAAAATATCAAGTACAGGTAACTCGTTATTACTAATTCTTCTGCTTACAGTATTTAAAACGTTGTTCCTTTTGAAATTTCTAGAAATAACTATTAAACCGTAAAAAACAATGACAAAAGAGAGAGTCAATATTATGTAAAAGAAATTTTCGATATTGTTAACATGAGGAATAAAAGCTACTAAAAAACAAGCACTAAGAAATATAAACGACTTCAATCTTCGATTTTTATAAAAACCCTTACTCATAAAAGTAAATTGTTAATTACTTAACTTTCATTGAGACAATATCTCAAATTTTTTTAGTTTTGCATTTCGATAGTAATGATTCAATATTTGTTCATAAGAGAATCCTAATTTAGCCATTTCAATTGCACCTGACTGAGATAAACCTACACCATGACCGAAGCCTCCTCCTCTCAAAAGCCATAAATCATCATTTAATTTATTAATAGTAAACAAATTACTAGGTATAAAATTTAATACCCGTCGAATATCATCTTTAACAAGAACAATAGATTTATTACTTTTGTTCGTTTTTATTTCCAATTTTGTCACTCTGCCGCTAGAGGCACGTTCAATAGGTTTTAAATTCAAAACATCTTCTTTAATATTTATAAGTTTGTTTGTAATTAACTTTTCTTTAATTTCAAGACTAGAAATTTTCCTATTCCATCGAAAAAGAGAATGATTACTCCCATAAAACTGTTCTTTATCAAAATCTAAAAAATTATTTAAATCAGATTCATTTGCAATTGGAAGTTTAAAAATTTTATTTAATGATTTGGAACCATCAATGATTGACTTGAAATAAGAATAATCTTGAATTTGCCAAGATTCTCCTGCAGTAGCAGATACGCCTCCATTAGAACCATGGTAAAAAGCATTTATTGGTTTATTTCCATAAGTTAGGATTAAATTTGAAGTTGCTTCAATAGCTTTTTGTACTTTTTTATTTGTAATTTTAGGAGGCTTATAAACTTGACATTGAGTGGTGACACATAAATGATATTTATCCATATTGAATCTATCAGAGTTAAAAATTCCCCATGTTCTTGCTATAACTGCTTGTGCCTTGAGTGCCTCTAGTGGAGAATTCGGTCCAATTTCGTATGGCAAAACACCTGCCAAATAATCGTCAAACTCAATTTTTTGAACTAATGACCAAGTTCCATATGAATCTTCTATTAAGTAAAAATTTTTGCCAAAATTGACACCATTTATTTTTATTTCCTCTTGGGCATAAATATATATAGGTCCTTCTAGTTTCATAATGCTATATTCACTTCTAAGCACAGGAGTAATTTGAAAATTTTTTATTTTTCTGAAAATCTTATTTTTTAATTTAAACTCTGGAAGATCATCTTCAAATGGAATCCATACTTCCCAATTTTTAGGGTAGGCGACAGTCGTCACATATCCTTTATCTGTAAGTTTTGTCTGCTTGTTTTTTTGCTGATTCATAGCTAGCAAAAGGACCAAAAACAATTCTTTCAATTGATTTTGGATTTTTAACGGGTATATCCACCCAGGAAATATTAATCTGTTTTGATTTATGTTTAATGCCGTTAGACGATATCAGGTTTAAAAAACCTTTATCCGTGATAAAGGTTATATTCTTTTTTTTAGAAAAACTATCATTTTCCCCACCTAGATATTGCTTTAAACCAATTAAAAATTTTCCTTTTTTAATTTCTGTATTGAGTTCAATCTTTAGTAATTCTTCTGCTTTTACATTAAAAGTAAATCTAATATTAGTTATGAAAAGAGAAATACAACCTAAAAATAAGTTTAAAAGTGCAAATTTAAGTTTCATAAATTTAGAACTTTCCTTATCAATTAAAAACTTTAATTTGCACCAATGCGTATAAAGGTTTAGATTATCCTAATTAAACACATTTGACTCAAATGTCTAAACTAAAAACTCGTAAATCAGCTGCCAAAAGATTTAAAGCTACTGCGACGGGTAAATTCATGAGAAGAAGAGCTTTCCATAATCATTTGCTTGATCATAAAAGCTCAAAATTAAAAAGACATCTATCAACAAAAGCGGTAGTTGATGAAAGAGATGCTGATAATGTAAGATTAATGATTCCATACGCTTAAATCTTTAACCAATTTTTATTAGATATTCATGGCACGGGTAAAAAGAGGCAACATAGCCAGAAAAAGAAGAAACAAAATCTTAAATCTTGCAAAAGGTTTTAGAGGCGGCAACAAAAATCTTTTCAGAACCGCAAATCAAAGAGTTATGAAAGCTCTTTGTAATGCTTATAGGGATAGAAGAAGAAGAAAAAGAGATTTTAGAAGACTTTGGATTTCTAGAATTAACGCATCTGCGAGGATAAATGGAACAAACTACAGCAAGTTGATAAATGGCATGAAAAATTCAGAAATTATCATTAACAGAAAAATGCTTGCTCAATTAGCCTTAAACGATCCTAAGTGTTTTGAAAAAATTGTTTCTTCCGTTAGTAAGTAGGAAAAATAATATAATCTAGAAAAGCAATTATAAATAATGGAAATATCTTCCTTTCAATCTTATTTAATAATTCTTTTTGTTGTATTAATAATAATTTCTATTTTTGTATTCAGACAATTTCTAAGAACAAGAAGTGAAGAATTAAATTTAGTAAAATTCGAGCAGAAAGGTTTAGATTCTCTCACTCAAGCTACAGAATTATATGAATTTGGGTCTATTCAGATAAAAAAAAGATTATATTCTGAAGCTACTAAAACTTTTTTAAAAGCAATTGAAAATTATGAAAATGAACCTGATGAAGCTAAAGCGATCATAAATAATGCTTTAGGATTTTCTTATGCTGCTCAAAATGAATTTAAGAAAGCAATTAAACACTATAACTCTGCAATAAAATCACTACCAGAATATCCTATAGCCCTAAATAACCTCGCATCAGCACAACAGCGTTTACTTGAGTACGACCTTGCATATGAAACTTATCAAAAGGTTTTGGTAATAGATCCAAAAAACAAAACAGCAATTAAAAAAAGTAAGGAGTTAGAAAAAAGAAACAATTATAAACCTTATAGAGGTATTAAAGATAAGGGATTCTAAATATGGAAAATTATTCTTCTTTACTAATTGGTGGAAAACAATTTTCCAGTAGATTAATGGTTGGTACTGGCAAATACAAATCTACTCAAGATATGGTGGAAAGTTTGTCAAATTCTGAAACGGAAATTATAACTGTCGCTGTAAGAAGAATTAAAAATGATAAGACCGGAGAAAATTTACTGGAAAAGATCAACTGGGAAAAATACTGGATGCTTCCTAATACAGCTGGTTGTGTTAATTCCGATGAAGCAGTCAGAATAGCAATTTTAGGTAGAGAACTTGCAAAATTATCTGGTCAAGAAAAAAATAATTTTGTGAAGTTAGAAGTTATTCCTGACAAAAAGTATTTGCTACCAGATCCAATAGAAACTCTTAAAGCAGCCGAAATTTTAATAAAAAAGGGTTTCGCCGTACTTCCTTATATCAATGCAGATCCTATTCTTGCAAAAAGACTAGAAGAAATAGGTTGTGCAACTGTAATGCCATTGGGCTCGCCCATAGGCTCCGGGCAAGGTTTGTTAAATTTATCAAATATAAGGATAATTATCGAGAATGCAAAAGTGCCAGTAATAATTGACGCAGGAATTGGGGTGCCTAGTGAAGCTTCTCAAGCTATGGAACTAGGAGCTGATGGTGTCTTAATCAATAGTGCAATAGCACAAGCCGAGAATCCGCCTCTAATGGCTCAAGCAATAAATTATGGTGTGAGAGCCGGCAGGCAAGCTTTTCTGGCGGGAAGAATTAAAAAACAAGACTTTGCAGTAACAAGTTCACCGGAAAATAACATATCTATCTAATTCTCTAAATTGATAAAAGTTTAAAAAGAAACTAAAAATTTATTATTTGCTTTTGTTTATCGTATTAAGAAAGAAGATTTAAAACTATTTACAATGTTTTTTAGCAAAGTGGAAGCACACTGTAGTAATTTAATAAGTATATTATGAATCTTTTAATTCTGGAGTTCTGAGTGAAAGTTATTGTTCTAGGTGGAGATGGTTTTTGCGGTTGGCCTTGTGCGGTGAATTTAGCAGAGCAAAATCATGATGTTATTATTGTCGACAATTTAAGTCGTAGAAAAATTGATATTGATCTAGAGGTAGAATCTTTAACTCCAATTGCTTCGATAACAGAACGACTTTCTACATGGGAAGAGATTGGAGGTAAGCCTATGAGATTTCTTAATATGGATATCTCTAAACAATATCAAAAATTGCTCAATTTGCTAATTGATGAAAAACCAGATTCCGTGATCCATTTTGCGGAACAAAGAGCAGCACCTTACTCTATGAAATCCAGTTTCACCAAAAGATATACAGTTGATAATAATGTTAATGGCACCCACAACCTTCTTGCTGCAATAGTAGAGAGTAATTTAGATATTCATGTTGTTCATTTAGGAACAATGGGAGTCTATGGATATGGATCACATAGAGGTGCAACAATTCCAGAAGGTTATCTAAAAGTTGAAGTTCCACAACCAGATGGAAGCCGATTTGAAGAAGAAATATTACACCCTGCAAGTCCAGGTAGTGTTTACCATATGACTAAAACCTTAGATCAATTATTATTTCTTTACTACAACAAAAATGATCTTGTAAGGATTACTGATTTACATCAAGGTATTGTTTGGGGAACAAATACAGAAGCAACTTTAAAAGATCCTAGATTGACAAACCGATTTGACTATGACGGAGATTATGGAACTGTTTTAAACAGATTTCTAATGCAAGCTGCAATTGGATATCCATTAAGTGTACATGGGACAGGCGGGCAAACAAGAGCATTTATACATATAAAAGACTCTGTAAAATGTGTACAACTGGCTCTTGAAAATCCTCCAAAATCTGGAGAAAGAGTCAAAATCTTTAATCAAATGACTGAGAGTCATCAAGTTGGAGAACTGGCGAAAAAAGTTGCTTCTCTAACAGGAGCTGATATAAATTTTTTACCAAATCCCAGGAATGAAGCAGTAGAAAATGATCTAATTGTTGACAATAAATGTTTTATAGAATTAGGCTTAAACCCAACGACTCTTGATAATGGTTTATTAGAAGAAGTTGTTGAAGTTGCTAAAAAATACTCCAATAGATGTGATCTCAAACGCATACCTTGTGTTTCATCCTGGACTAAAAAACAAGCTGAGGCTATAAAGACTAATTAAAATTCCGAAATAATTACCCTAAGAAAGTGAAAATTGCATTGTTTACTGAAACTTTTTTACCTAAAGTTGACGGTATAGTCACAAGACTGACTAAAACGATTGAATTTTTGGTTAGAAATGGTGATGAAGTTATAATTTTTTGTCCAGAGGGGTGTCCAGAATCATATATGGGAGCAACTGTAGTTGGCGTTGCTGCAATGCCATTACCTTTATACCCAGAGTTAAAGCTTGGTTTACCAGGTCCTGCAGTCTCAGATAAGTTAGAAAAATTTAACCCAGATTTGATACATGTTGTTAATCCAGCTGTACTTGGCTTAGGCGGCATATGGTTAGCGAAAACTAATAACATTCCTTTAATTGCTAGCTACCATACTCATCTTCCGAAATATCTGGAACATTACGGTATGGGTATGTTAGAGCCACTTTTGTGGGAATTACTTAAAGCAGCACATAATCAAGCCTTGTTAAATTTATGTACTTCTACCGCTATGGTAAATGAGTTAAAAGATAAAGGTATTCAACGGACTGCTCTATGGCAAAGGGGAGTAGATACTTACAGTTTCAGACCAGATTTGAGAAGTGAGAAAATGAGAAAAAAATTATTTGGGGAATATAACGACGCTAATTACTTATTGATTTATGTAGGAAGATTATCAGCAGAAAAACAAATTGAGAGAATTAAACCAGTCTTAGAAAGTATTCCTAATGCTTGCCTAGCACTTGTTGGTGACGGACCATATAGAAACCAGCTTGAAAAAATCTTCGAAAATACAAAAACTAATTTTATAGGATATTTATCTGGTGATGAACTTGCTAGCGCCTATGCCTCTGGAGATATATTTTTATTTCCATCTAGTACAGAAACACTTGGGTTAGTTTTACTAGAAGCAATGGCAGCAGGATGTCCAGTTATCGGAGCCAACAAGGGGGGGATTCCAGATATTATTAGCGATGGGATTAATGGTTGTTTATATGATCCTGATGAAAAAGATAATGGGGAACAGAGCTTGATTGCAGCGACAAAAAAAATTCTAGAGAATGAAAATAAAAGAGAAATTATGAGGAAAGAGGCTCGAAACGAAGCAGAAAAATGGGATTGGAATCAAGCAACACAACAACTGCAAAATTATTATGCAGATACTTTAAAAGAAATAGATTAAGCTTAAATTTAATTATGCTACGTGTGGAGGCGTAGGACTGTTATACGAACTTAAAGGAAGTATTAGAGTAGCGATATTTTGATTCTTTTCAGGCCTTTTTTTCTTTGGAAATTTTTTTCCAAATGGTACTCTTATAACATTAGTTCCCTCAATGGAACAAACGTTTGAGTTATCTCCTGAAAAATTATTGACAAAATCTGGTAAGTCGACGTTTTTAACTGGCAGGTGCTTAACATTACCATATTTAAAATCTTTAGTCATAGCTTCAAATACCCCAAAAAATTTGATGCTCGATTATTGTAATAAAAAAATTTAAAAAAATTCTATAAGAAAATATTAAATTTTTATTCTCACTGATAATAACTAAGGAAATATAAGGACGCTAGTCCTTTAAGCACATTTTTTTTCTTCGAAAGTTTCTCCTTGATTTACATTGCAAGAACAAATTAAATTGCGATCGCCATATGCATTATTGACCCTAGAAACTGAAGACCAAAACTTAATAGATGTTGAAGTTTTATAAGGAAAAGAAGCTTTTTCTTTTGAATAAGGATAAGGCCAATTATCAGCAATTAACTCTTTCAGCGTATGGGGAGCGTTACTTATTACATTATTATTCTTTAATTCGCTATTTTTTTCTATTTCTCTGATTTCTTCTCCAATCAGTAGCATAGCCTCGCAAAATCTATCCAATTCAACCAAACTTTCACTTTCAGTAGGCTCTATCATTATGGTCTCTGGAACAGGCCAACTTATAGTTGGGGCATGAAAACTATAATCTATTAATCGTTTAGCTAGATCATTCACACTCAAACCAGTTTTGGATTTTAAATCTCTAAAATCTAAAATACATTCATGGGCGACAAAATTATTTTTTCCTTTATAAAGAATCTTGAATTTATGCTTTAAAGAATGCGCAATATAATTTGCAGATAAAATTGCATGCGCAGTTGCTTTCCTTAAGCCAGTTAGACCAGCCATTTTTATGTACATCCAACTTATTGGAAGAATACTTGCACTCCCATGCTTGGCAGAAGAAACATAATTGAAACTAGTAGATAAATTATTATCCATTAAAGAATGAGTAGGAAGAAATGGGCTTAAAGTTTCTGATGCAGCAACTGGACCAACACCTGGACCACCACCTCCATGTGGAATGCAGAATGTTTTATGTAAATTCAAATGACATACATCAACACCATAATTCCCCGGTTTACATAATCCAACCTGAGCGTTCAAATTTGCTCCATCTAAGTAGACAAATCCTCCAACAGAGTGAATTAAATTACATATCTTTCTGATTTGTAATTCAAAAACTCCATGAGTTGAGGGATAAGTCAACATAAGAGCCCCTATTTGATTATCAAATTTCTTGACCTTGATCGACAAATCTTGAAAATCAATATTTCCTTCGTCATCACATTCAACAGTTAACACATCAAAACCTGCCATAACTGCACTAGCAGGATTTGTTCCATGAGCACTTTTAGGAATTAAACATTTTTTTCTTAACAGTTCACCTTTTGATTCAAAATAAGAATTTATTGCCAATAAACCTGCAAACTCTCCTTGAGAGCCTGCATTTGGTTGAAAAGAAACTGATTTTAAACCAACAATATCACTTATCCATTTTTCTAGGTCAGATATGATTTTTGAATAACCTTTAGTTTGATCAGGTGGGGAAAAAGGATGAATTGAAGATAAATTAGCCCAAGAGACTGGATTTAACTCTGCTGCAGAATTTAACTTCATTGTACAACTTCCCAATGGCATCATCCCATCTACCAAAGAAAAATCTTTTTCTACAAGTCGGAATATATATCTCATTAATTCAGTTTCACTTTGGTAATTTGTGAATATATCTTGTTGCATCCATGTACTGGATCTCAAAGCTAAACTTTCAAAATGAAATACTTTATCAAATTTTATATGCTCTAAAACTTCTTCTTTTTCTATAAGGTTTGCTATGAAAGTCAAAATATCTTTGATTTCTTTTTCATTACTAAGCTCATCTAAAGAGATCCCAAAGCCAGTTGAATTTTCAATAGTTGATCCCAACGGCAAAATTCTTAAGTTATAGCCATTTTTTAAAGCTTCATTATGGATCCTCTGGGAGTGCTCAGAATAAACATCAACACTATCAAATCTAATCCCATCAGGAATATCAAAGCCCAAAGCAGCTAAACTTGATTCTAAATTTATTCTCAACTCCACTAATCTCTTAGCAATTTGCGTTAATCCAAAGGGTCCATGATAAATAGCATAAAAAGAAGAAATTATGGCTAACAAAGATTGAGCAGTACAAATATTACTAGTAGCCTTTTCCCTTCTAATATGTTGCTCTCTTGTTTGCAATGCTAGTCTTAGAGACTTTTCTCCATTTTTAGATTGAGTTTGCCCAACAATTCTTCCTGGTATCAGCCTCTTATATTTTTCGCTACAAGCAAAATATGCTGCATGGGGGCCACCAAAACCCATTGGAACACCAAATCTTTGCATACTACCCACTGCTACATCAACACCAAATTCAGAAATTGGTTTAATCAAAACTTGTGCCAGTGGATCAATACATGCAGCAACAATAATTTCTGATCTATGTGCTTGGGAAATTAAGAATGTGGGATCGTATAATTCCCCATTTTTACCAGGTAATTGCAACAACATTCCAAAAACATCATCATTATTAGGAAGGTTACTTTGAGTAAAGCGTTTTAAAGATATTCCCAAAGGTTTTGCTCTGGTTTGTAGAACATTAAAAGTATGATCAAAAACATTTGATTCTACTAAGTACACTTTTGAAGATTTATTTTTTCTAGCGGAAAAACTCATCGCCATAGCTTCTGCAGCAGCAGTACCCTCATCTAACAAAGATGCATTGGCGACAGGGAATCCTGTTAGTTCACAAACAATAGTCTGGAAATTAAATAGAGCTTCTAATCTTCCTTGTGCAATTTCTGCTTGATATGGAGTATAAGATGTATACCACCTTGGATTTTCAAGAACATGTCTTTGGATTACTTTAGGCATGTGATTGTCATAATAACCAAGGCCTATTAGTGATCTCATTTTAGTATTTTTATTCGCAATCTCTTCTAATTCATTTAAAGCCTCAATTTCTGAACAACCTTTGGGCAATATTTCTGAAGATTTATCTTTAAGCTGAATATCTTGAGGAATAACTTGATCTATAAATTGATCAATATTCTCAAAACCAAGTTTAGATAGCATTTTCTGCTCGTCATAATCACTCAAGCCAAGGTGTCTATTAATAAATAAATCTGAGTTAAC
>MWOR01000173.1 GCA_002025865.1 Prochlorococcus sp. HOT208_60m_813I02
AATCATCCCTACCCATTTCATACCTCCTATTACAGCTGTTGCCGCACTTGGTCAACTTTCTCCTTCGGGAGAGATTAGACAATTGGCAGCTCCAATAAGTCAGTTTGGCTCTTCCCCCCGAATTGTCGAAATTTTAGTAAATGAAGGAGATTTCGTAAAAAAAGGTGATATCCTCGCAATCTTTGAAAATGGAGAAAAATTAATTGCTGATCTCGAAAGAAACGAAAATCTAATTACCACTATTCACGAAGAAATTACCCTAAAGAAAAATCAAATTCAAAGGTATGAGTTAGCTTTGAGCAAAGATGTATATTCTTTTGTAGAGTTTTCACAGAGAAAAGATGAATTATTAAAATTGCAAAAACAGAAAATAAATCTAATCGGAGAACAAAAAAATATCAAGATAGATCTATTTAATTCAAAATTAAGGAGTCCAATCGATGGTTTTATCCTTGGAATAAACACGCGAGTTGGTGAAAGGCCTCAAAATGAAGGGATTTTGGAGATTGGTTCTAGTCAAAAAATGGAAGCTTTGATAGAGGTTTATGAATCTGACATCGATAGAGTCTTTATCTCTCAGAATGTTGAATTGAGCAGTGAGAATGGAGGTTTCCAGAAAAATCTTAAAGGAAAGGTGATCAGGATTAGTCCTCAGGTAAAACAAAGAAAAGTTCTATCGACTGATCCAACAGGGGATGCTGATTCACGAATTATCGAGGTACTAGTAAAACTAGATCAAGATTCTATAGATATCGTTCAAAATTACGCAGGAATGAAAGTGATTGCAAAATTTATTCCCTAATGAGTTTTTCTTTTTTAAAATTCAGAAAAATACCATTAGCTTGGTTGTTATTAACTAGGCAACCATTAAGGCTAGCTGTTGCAATAGCCGGAATCAGTTTTGCAGGGATTTTGATGTTTATGCAATTAGGTTTTAGAGATGGTTTATTTGACACGAGCGTAACTATTCATAAACTTCTAGATGCCGATCTTGTTTTGATAAGTCCCAGATCAAAAAGTTCTATAAGCATGAGTGGATTCCCAAAAAGAAGATTAATTCAAACTCTCGCAGTAGAGGATGTTGAAAAAACTGCTCCCGTTAATCTTAATTATTTACTTTGGAGAAATCCCGAAAATCTTAAAACTAGATCAATACTTGCATTAGGTTTTAATCCCTCCGATTCACTTCTATTAAATGAGGGATTCTCAAAGAAAGCTTATAAATTGAGAAATCCATCAAGAGTTCTTTTTGACAAATTATCTAGGCCTGAATTTGGACCGATTGAAAAATGGTTCTTATCTGAAAAAAAAGTTGAGACTGAGGTTGCTGGAAAAAGAGTAATTGTTGAGGGCCTTGTCGAGTTGGGACCATCTTTTGGTGCAGATGGTAATTTGATAACTAGTCGAGAAACCTTCTTAAGACTTTTTCCTGCTAATCCTCCTGGAAGTATAGAAATTGGTTTAGTAAAGCTAAAAAAAGGATCTGATCCTGAATTGATTTCAAGGATATTAAATAACTCACTCCCAAATGATGTTAGGGTTCTTACAAAAAATCAATTTATAGAATTTGAGAAGAATTATTGGAAAAATAGTACTGCAATTGGTTTCATATTTAGTTTGGGAGCTTTGATGGGTTTCGTTGTGGGGTGTGTGGTTGTTTATCAAATTCTTTATAGTGACGTTACAGATCACCTCCCAGAGTACGCCACCTTGTTAGCGATGGGGTATAGAATTAAGTCCCTTTTCTTTGTTGTAGCTAGAGAGGGGTTTTTGTTGGCATTGTTTGGTTATTTACCTGCTTATTTCTGTGGTCAAATACTTTACTCAGTTATAAGAAGTTCTACTAAACTCCCAATAATAATGGATGCAGAAAAAACGATTTTAATTTTCGTTTTAGTTTTAGTTATGTGTATGGGGTCCGCCGCTGTTGCGATGCGTAAATTAGTTGACGCTGATCCTGCCGAAATTTTTTAATAATTGAAGATAAATGGTTAAAGCTAATAAATCAAAAAATAATGTTAAAAATCTTAAAACAGTCTCAATAAATAATTTGAGTCACTTTTATGGAAAAAATGAGAATAAAAAACAAGTTCTTAATGACGTTAACTTGAATATTGATAAAGGAGAGTTGGTTCTTTTGAAAGGGCCTTCTGGATGTGGCAAAACTACTCTCTTAACATTAATTGGGGCCTTGAGAACCTGTCAAAGTGGAGATTTAACTGTATTAAATAATCAGTTAAATGGAGCATCAAGGAAAACTCGTCAGATTCTTAGAAGAAGTATTGGAATGATTTTTCAAGGTCACAATCTTCTGAGATGTTTAACAGCAGAACAAAATGTCCAGATGGGCGCCGATTTAATAAAAGGTTTAACATATTTGCAAAGACGTGAAATAGCACGGAATTGGTTGTCAGCAGTAGGATTAGAAGAACATCATAAAAAGTTGCCAAATGACTTATCTGGTGGGCAAAAACAGAGAGTAGCAATTGCCCGAGCTTTATCTGCTAACCCAAAACTTTTATTAGCTGATGAGCCCACTTCTGCTTTAGATAGCGTCACAGGAAGAGAAATAGTAACACTTTTAAGGAAACTAGCAAAAGAGCAAAATTGTTCTGTACTTATGGTGACGCATGATCCAAGAATTTCTGATATGGCTGATAGGATATTAAATATGGAAGATGGTAAAATATTTAGTGCTCATAGTGAGCTAATATAATAAAAAATTTAAAAATTTTATGTCTAAGAGAAGGAATCTAAAAAAAGAAAAGCAGGAGCGTAATAGAGCCTATGCTAGAAAATTCAAAAAAAGGAAATTAAGAACTGATGGAAGACCTGATGGTGGAAACGTTACAGGTACAGCAAATAATGGCGGCGCAGCTGATTAGGGAATATCTTTTATTTTTATATTTTGGAATTCAATATATTATGCATATTTAAGACATAATCATGAATGTAAGTATTGTTATACCGACTTACAATAGATTATCTATATTAGAGAAATGTCTATTTGCCCTTGAGAATCAAAGAATAAATACAAATATCAGTAATTATGAAGTCATAGTAGTTGATGATGGATCAACTGATGGGACAACCGCATGGATAAATAAAAACAAAGCTAATCTCCCACACGTTATTCTATTTCAGCAAGAACATGGAGGGCCTGCACTTGCAAGAAATCTGGGAGTAATTAAATCAAAATATGAAATTATTATATTCATTGATAGTGATCTTATTGTTTTAGACAATTTTATAAATTGCCACGTAGAAAAATTACTTGCCTCTTGGAGAAAAAATGATAAAAAATGTTTTACCTATGGCTCGGTAATCAATACATCTAATTTTCTAAATCCTCAGAGTGAAACACATAAAATAATGGACGCTTCTTTTGCATACTTTGCCACTGGGAATGTAGCGATATCAAAAGAATTGATTTTAAGTGTGGGATTATTTGATACTTCATTTAGTCTTTACGGTTGGGAGGATTTAGAACTTGGAGAAAGGTTAAAAAAAATTGGGACAAAATTAATTAGATGTCCAAATGCAGTAGGTTTTCATTGGCATCCGCCATTTAATTGCGAACAAATAGATTCATTAATAGCTCAAGAAAAAGAGAGAGCAAAAATGGCTTTAGTCTTTTTTAAGAAACACCCAAATTTAAGGGTTAGATTTATGATTCAATTAACTCCTCTCCATAATTTACTATGGCAAATTCTTTGCTTGGGAGGACTAATCAGTGTTGATAGAATCCTTCCCTTATTAAGATTCCTAGAAAATAAAAGAAGAAATAGACTTGCACTTGAAATACTTAGGATCCCTCTAAATATGATTTACATTAAACAGTTAACCAAATCAAGATAAAAAACTTTTAGAAATACACATCAGTTGCTAGAATAATTGAAATAAATTTCACACATCTGACAGTTTCGGGTGAATTATTAATATTAATTCCCCGTCAGATGGAGGCTAACCCGAAACCCTTTTTAAATTATGGCTGTTGTATCACTATCAGAAATGATGGAAGCTGGTGCTCATTTTGGGCATCAAACTAGACGTTGGAATCCCAAGATGTCTAAATATATATATTGCGCGAGAAATGGAGTTCATATTATTGATCTTGTAAAAACAGCATTGTGTATGAACAATGCATATAAATGGACGAGAAACGCCGCGAAAAGCGGTAAACGTTTCCTATTTGTCGGTACAAAAAAACAAGCATCAGATGTAGTAGCTCAGGAAGCTACACGTTGTGGAGCTGCATATGTAAATCAAAGATGGCTTGGAGGGATGTTGACTAATTGGACAACAATGAAAGCTAGGATTGAAAGATTAAAGGATCTAGAAAGAATGGAAAGTAGTGGTTCAATAGCAATGAGACCTAAAAAAGAAGCTGCAGTATTAAGGAGAGAACTTGAAAGATTACAAAAATACTTAGGTGGACTTAAGGGTATGAGAAGATTACCAGATGTAGTTGTATTGGTTGATCAGAGAAGAGAATCTAATGCTGTATTAGAAGCTAGAAAATTAGATATCTCATTAGTTTCAATGTTGGATACAAATTGCGATCCGGATTTGTGTGAAGTTCCAATTCCTTGTAACGATGATGCCGTTAGATCTGTGCAACTTATTTTAGGAAGACTTGCAGATGCCATAAATGAGGGTAGAAAGGGCTCTAATGCCGAAAGAAAAAATTAAATTCCAATTTAAAACTTACTATTCATTATTTTTTATTACTTCAAATGGGAAACATTACAGCAAAACTTGTAAAAGATCTTAGAGACAAAACTGGTGCAGGAATGATGGACTGCAAAAAAGCACTTAACGAAACTGAAGGAAATCTAGATAAAGCTTTGGAATGGTTAAGAAAGAAAGGCATAGCTAGTGCTGAGAAGAAATCGGGAAGAGTAGCGGCCGAAGGTTCAATTGGTAGTTATATACATACTGGATCAAGAGTCGGAGTTTTACTAGAGTTAAATTGTGAAACTGATTTCGTTGCTAGAGGCGATATATTCCAATCTCTGTTGAAGGATGTCTCAATGCAAGTAGCAGCATGCCCAAATGTTGAGTATGTATCAATTGACGAAATACCTGCAGAAGTTGTGGAAAAAGAAAAGCAGATTGAAATGGGTAGGGATGATTTATCTGGAAAACCAGAACAAATCAAGGAAAAAATAGTTGAAGGGAGAATAGCAAAAAGACTTAATGAGCTTGTTTTGCTCTCGCAACCATACATTAAAGATAGTTCTCTAACAGTTGAGGATCTTGTTAAACAAGCAGCTGCAAAAATTGGGGAAAATATCAAAGTAAGACGCTTTACACGATATACATTGGGTGAAGGTATCGAAAAAAATCAGATGGACTTTGCTGAAGAGGTCGCATCAATGCAAACAAACTAGTCACTTGATTGATTTGAATAATTTCAATAATTACATAGATACTGATAAAATTAATTCTCAATTAGAGAGAGCAGACATACAAAAAAGAATATTAACTAGAAATATCTATAGGGAATATGAACTTTATCTTAGTTTAGTAAGAGATCTACTTTTCATCTCTGTAGAAAAAGGACTTAATCAAATATATAGTTATCCAACAATTAATGATAATTTCTTAAATGGAAATGAATTCTATAGTCTTTTTGAAAAAAAAATAAGTAAATTAATATTTACGAATTTGCCCTTTTTAACAGTAGAACAATTAAAGATAAGTGAAATTGAAAAAAATATAAATAATGAAATTAATTTTACTATTTTTGATAGTTCCTCAAAAATAAAGGATGATCAAAAAGAAAAATTTCAATATGAAGATGGTTTTCAATTAAAAGAACCCGTTCAGTTCGAGATTACTGAAGACTTATCAAATACTTCTAAATATTATCAAGCTCATAATTATGAGAGTTTCGAATCACTTGATTTAGATAATAACCAAAATAATAATTATTTATCTAAAAACAATATTTTTGAAAATTTAGGAGTTGAAAAACAATTTATTTCCTCCTTACTTGAATTAATAGGAGAGGAAAAGGTGGATAAACCAAGATATCAAGAAAAAGAAAATATGAATCAAATGGATAATTTACCAAAAAATCAGAATTTTAAAGATTTTGATTTAATTGACAAGTCATTGGAAAATTTACTATTGAATCTTTCATATAATATTAATCAAGAATTATTCAAGGCAAATCTAATAAAAAAGATGATATCTAAAGATACCTTTGATTGCTTAGTAGGCAAAAATTTTATGATAAAACATCCATATCCTTTTGTAATTAATTTCGAATTAAACTTATATCGGTCATCATTAATTGGCAATAATTTTCCAAGCATTATTTTCTTCAATATATCTACTGTTGAATTAGAGTTTAAAAATTTAAATCTTTCTATTCAAAGGAACAAAATAAATGAGCTAAAAAATCAATTTCAGCGTTTGATAAAAAAAGAGACATATTGGAGGCAAAAAGAAAAAACTTTGAATAAAATACGTTGAAAAAATAACTCTTTTTTCAAATGTGACTATTAGCGAGAATAATAATAAATTAATTAAAGATTGGATAAGACCTCTTCAAAAATCTCTTACTATTGAAACTGAAAATAAATTTATTAATACTTTAGGAAGAGAAAAATATTTTAATGATTATTTGCATGAATCATTAAAAAAACTAGATAATTTAAATCTCTCAGACGAATATTTAATGATATTTTATGAATTTTCAAAAAAATATAATGAATATAATAAATTAGACGAAAATCAAAGAAAAAGGTTAATTATAGATACAAGAAAAAATCTTTATAAACTAGGCAAAACTTTAGAAATAGAAAGTTCTAATAATATTAATAATAATGTTTTTCTGAATAAAGCTGATTCAAGTTTGTCTTTTGAATCAGATATTTCATTAATAAAAAATGTAGGAAAAGTTTATAAAAATAAGCTTAATGAATTAGGGATATTTCATATAAAAGATCTAATTAATTATTTCCCACGAACATATCTAGACTATACGAATAGAGTCAAGATAATAAATTTAAAACCAGAGAATTTATACACGTGCATCGCAAACGTTAAAAGATTTTATATTCATAAGAGTAAAAAAAATAGTAATTTATCAATAATGAATATTGTAGTTTCTGATGAAACTTCTTCGATAAAGGTAACAAAATTTTTTTTAGGAAGAAGATTTAGATCTTACTCCTTCTTCACATCTCAAAAATCTTTGTATATTCCTGGAACCAAACTAGCAATTTCCGGTAAGGTTAAATTGACAGAGTATGGCAAAACTTTTGTAGATCCGCAGATTGAAATCCTTAAGGATAACAATGATAATTTTAATTTCTCAGGCAAAATATTACCCTTGTATTCATTAGGTGAAGCTCTATCAAATATGAGTTTTATAAAACTTATGAAAAAGGTACTAATTTATGCAAAGCAATATCCAGAAATTTTAAATAAAAAGCAAATTGATTCATTATCTTTATTATCAAAAGGAGAGTCTTTGATTAATATTCATTTCCCACCAACTCAAAAGGCACTTATTGAGTCAAAAAAACGTTTAGTTTTTGATGAGTTATTCCTACTTCAAATAAAGTTCCTACTTAGAAAAAGAAAGACAAATAAAAATGTAATTTCCCAACAATTACCTCAAAAGAAATCTTTATTAAAAGAATTTTTAAATACGTTTCCTTTTGAATTAACAAAATCTCAAGAAAATGTTTTAAATGAAATTAAGAAAGATTTATCTAATCCCGTACCAATGTCTAGATTGCTTCAGGGAGATGTGGGAAGCGGTAAAACTATAATTGCAATAGCGTCTCTTTTACTTGTCATTGAAAAAAACCTGCAAGGTGCATTTATGGTCCCAACTGAGGTGTTGGCAGAACAGCATTATAAAAATTTATTAAAATATTTGAATCCCCTTTTAGTTTCTGTTGAACTACTTACTGGGAATACTCCTCAAAAAAAAAGAAAAGAAATTTTCTCTAATTTGAACAATGGGTTAGTTGATATCCTCGTAGGTACTCATGCATTATTTGAGGATAAAGTCATCTTTAATGCATTAGGCATGGTTGTAATTGATGAACAACATAGATTTGGAGTTACTCAAAGAAATAGATTACTAAATAAAGGAGAAAATACTAACTTGTTATCAATGACAGCAACACCAATTCCGAGAACTCTTGCGCTGTCTATTTATGGTGATTTAGATGTGAGTCAAATTACAGAACTCCCTCCTGGGAGAGTTCCCATAACAACAAAAATAATTTCAGAAGATGATTTAACTAACTTGTTTAAGATTGTTGAAGATGAGATCAATAAGGGAAAGCAAGCTTATGTGATTTTGCCACTTATAGAAGATTCAGAAAAAATGAATTTAAGCTCCGCAAAGAAAACATTCAAACATTTATCAGAAGAGGTCTTTATTAACAAAAAAGTTGGATTATTACATGGCAAATTAAGTTCACAAGAAAAGAATGAAGTAATTAATTCTTTTTTAAAGAATGAAATTAATATATTGGTTTCAACCACAGTAATCGAGGTTGGCATTGATGTTCCTAACGCCACAATTATGATTATTTATAATTCTGACAGATTTGGTTTGTCCCAGCTACATCAATTAAGGGGGAGAGTTGGTAGAGGATCAAAAAAATCTTTTTGTTATCTGGTAACCCCCGATAAAAATGGATTAGAAAATAAACGACTTTGTGTTTTGCAAAAATCTAATGATGGCTTTTATATTGCTGAAAAAGACTTGGAGCTTAGAGGACCAGGCCAGATTTTAGGATATAGACAATCGGGATTGCCTGATTTTGTACTGGACAATTTACCTAACAATAAATTTCTTATTGATAAGGCTCGTGAAGAGGCTATTAAGATTGTTAGCAATGATCCTGATTTAAAAGAAAATATTGTTTTAAGGAATATACTTATTGATAATTCTGATAATAAATTCATTCATGATTTCTTAAATTGAAAACTATCATTGTAATTTTTGATATATATGTCACCATAAATCAATTGCAAATTTCAATTGAAAATTTGGAATAAAATACCAATTAAAGATAATGGAGATAAATTAATAGCTATACCTAGCTACCTAAAGTTTTTAGATCCTCACCCTTACTTTCATTTAGGAGCACCTTACAAGGATAAAACTTCTATTTGGAAATTAAGAGAGGAGGTTGTAAATAGATTAGTAAAAGTAAATGATTATTTGATATCAAAGAGTAGTTTTAACCTTTTAATTTATGATAGTTGGCGACCTTTAGAAGTCCAGGAATTTATGTTTAAAAGAGCAATTTTAATAGAGTGTGAAAAATCTGATATTGATATTTCTTTTGAAAATATAAAATCTTATCCATCCATTTTGAAAAAAGTTGAAAAATTTTGGGCATATCCTTCTCATGACACTATGTGTCCTCCCCCTCATTCAACTGGGGGTGCACTGGATGTTTGTTTATCAGATAAAGACGGAAATCTTGTTGAAATGGGAAGCATGGTTGATCAAATGGACGAGACCTCAAATCCTTATTTTTATTCAAAAATGAAGAATGAAGGAGCAATTATTTGGAATAGTAGAAGAAATTTTTTAAGGGAAATTATGATTAAATTCGGATTTGTTCAACATCCCAACGAATGGTGGCATTTTAGTTATGGTGATCAACTATGGGCTTGGAAAAATAAAAAAGCAAATGCCCTCTATGGAAAAATTTAAATTCTATTGATTTTCATTTAGTAAATTTAATATATAATTTTCATCTTGAGTATTTATAAAATCTCCGAAATCCAAATCCAAATTACTCTTCCAATTATCAAATAATGGTTGAAGAGTTTTTTCTAAATCGTTAAGTTCCATTCTTTGTAAAAAAGGTTTAGCAAGCCTTTGTAGATTTTTACTTCCCCCCAACCATAATTGGTATTTGTTTTGTCCACTTCCAACAAGTGCCAATTCGGCCATATAAGGCCTGGTACATCCATTCGGACATCCTGTCATTCTGAATAATATTGTCTTTTGTATTTTTAGATCTAATAGTAAATTTTCAATCCTTTTAAGTACATCAGGTAATATTCTTTCAGCTTCAGTCATTGCCAGACCACAAAGTGGTAAAGCAGGACAAGCTAAAGCGTGTCTTTGTATTTCATTAATGTTTTCTAAATTTTCGTATCCAATTTTTGATAGAGATTTTTGAATTTCACCTTTGTTTTTATTGGGGATATTACAAAGTAAAATATCTTGATTAGGTGTGAGTCTTAAATCTAAATTATATTTTTTAACAATACTTGTGATGGTATTCTTCTTCTCTCCAGATAATCTTCCTGATAATAATGGTAAACCTACGAAATGGGAGGTTTTATTTTGTTTATGCCAACCTAGGTAATCAATAAGAACCTTATCTGGTTCTTTCCTAATTTTTTTAATTTCTTTTTTGAAATACTTATCAGAAAGTATCTTTTTGAACCATTTAATACCTTTTCTATGAAGAAGATATTTCATTCTCGAATTTTTTCTTGATTTCCTATCACCATAATCTCTTTGAACAGCCACAATGCTTTGTATTAATTCATAAACATCAGGTTCTTCAACATATCCAAGTGGATCTGCAATTCTGGCAAAGGTCTCCTCATTATTATGTGTGCGACCCATACCACCTCCAACATAGAAGTTGCATCCTTCTAAGTTTCCATCTTTAGAAGTAAAGGCAACTATTCCTATGTCATTGGTAAGAAGATCAACAGAATTGTCCCCAGGAACTGTAACGGCACATTTGAATTTTCTCGGTAAATAAGTTGAACCATAAAGAGGCTCATCTTTTATTCCACTAAAAACATTATCTTTGAATTGGAGCTTCCTAATTGCTTCAATATCTGCATCAGGCTTTATGGTGTATTCTAAATCTCCATCAGCCCAAAGCTCTAAAAAAGTGCCCTGGCCAGCCATTGGGGTGAGAAGATCTGCAACTTTTTTTGCCAATGCTCTTGCAATATTATAGTCTGGCGAATCAAATGGAGCCGCAGGGGCCATAACATTTCTATTAATGTCTCCACATGCAGCTAATGTGGAGCCCATTGAATTTACTATTGTTTTAATTACTTCCTTTAGATTCTCCTTTCTGATTCCATGCATTTGAAAGGCTTGTCTTGTAGTGGCCCTAAGTGTTCCATTACCTAGTTCGTCAGATAATTCATCTAATGCTAAAAATAATTTCCCAGGGATTTCACCGCCCGGATTTCTTAACCTGAGCATCATTTGCCAATCTTTACTTTTGCCCGGCCTTCTATTTTCCCTGTTATCTTGTTGATAACTACCATGAAATTTTAATAACTGAACTGCATCATTAGTAAAATGATCACTTTCATTGACTAATTCTGTAGCAAGTGGTTCCTTAAGAAATTGGCTACTTTTTTTAAAATTTTCAAATTTAGAGACTTCTAGTCCATTTGCCAAACAAACAGTCTCTTCCTTTGCAGAATCTTTTTTCTTTTTTACTTTTTCAACCTTGATCAAAGGACCAAAACATATCTCTTTTTATACATTAGCGAAAAGCTTATTTAACTGGTAGTAAATTATAGTAAGTGAAGTCATATTTTTTTCTTGTCTAAATATTTACTTGAGATAGGAACAGAAGAGTTGCCTGCAAAATTTTCTCATTCTGTTCTAGAGCAATTTAAATCTTTAATAGAATTTGAATTGGATAAAAAGTTAATCAAATTCGAACAAATAGTTGTTACCTCCACACCAAGGAGGATAGTTCTACTTCTCGAAGGTTTAGTTGATTATGCAGAAGATAAGATAATAGAAAGAAAAGGGCCTAAAGCAAATTTAGCTTATTTAAATGGATGTCCTACTAATGCCGCTTTAGGATTTGCTAATAGCTTAGATATAGATGTAGGTGAGCTAGAAATAAAAAACACGGAAAAGGGTGATTTTGTATTTGGAAAGAAAATTGAGAAAGGACTATCAACAAAAATTTCCTTGTCTTCGATTATCCCAAAATTAGTAAAGAGTCTTCAAGGTCCTCGATTTATGAAATGGGGGGGTGGGAACATAAAATTTTCAAGACCTATTAGGTGGATTGCCTCTATATATAATAATGAAATTCTTGATTTTGAATTTGATGAATGTGATCCAAAAATCAAAATTAGTAATAAAACAAAAAGTCATAGGTTAATCAATGAAGTTTTAGAAGTTCAGAATCCTGATGATTTTTTTGAATTATTGAAACGAAATAGAGTAATAGCTATTCGAAAAGAAAGAAAAGAAAAAATTGAAAGTTTAATAAATCAGGCATCTAAATCTTTAAATCTGAAACCTGATCTTTCAGAAGGATTACTAAATGAACTAACTGATTTAGTTGAATGGCCAGACTTAATTATTGGCAAATTTAGTAATGAATTTCTTGATCTTCCGGTTGAAGTTCTCTCCACAGTCATGAAAATTCATCAGAGATACGTTCCTCTTTTATTTAAAAACGAAAGTTTTTCTAAACTAGATTTAAGCTCTGAAAAAAATATTAGTACAACTTTCTGCGTTATTTCAAATGGTCTTGAAGAATCAAATAATAATATTGCCAAAGGTAATGAGAAAGTATTAAGGGCAAGGTTTTCAGATGCAAAGTTTTTCGTAGAAAGTGACAAAAAAGTTGCTTCAATCGAAAGAAATGAAAAGCTTAAATCTGTATCATATTTAAAAGGACTTGGAAATATATTTCAGAGGGTAGAAAGGATAGAGGAAGTTACAAAAAAAATTCTTAAATTTTTAAATGATAAGTCTTTAGAAGAAAAAAAAATAATAGAAGCTGCTAAATACTGTAAAAACGACTTATGTAGCGAAATTGTTTTCGAATTCCCTGAGCTGCAAGGAATAATGGGTGGTAAATATCTTAAATATGAGGGATTTAGTGAGGATGTTTGCTTGGCTGTCGCTGAACATTATTTACCTTCTTTTTATAAAGATGCTTTGCCCTCCACAAAATATGGTGCAATAGTTTCCATAGCAGATAAGGTCGAAACTTTAATAAGTATATTTATTTCTGGTAAACGTCCTAGTGGATCATCTGATCCTTATGCTTTAAGAAGAAATTTGAATGGAGTGATTAAGATAATTTGGGATTATGAACTTGATTTACCTTTAGATAAATTATTCAACGAACTTATTGATTTTTGGAAAATCGTATTTCCGAATTTAAACTTTTCAAGAGAAACAGTATTTAATGATTTAAATGAATTTTTAGTTCAAAGAATTGTTAGTCATCTAGAAGAAATATCACTAAGTAAAGAATTAATAAAGGCCGTTTGCTCTTCTGATGAATTATCTCAAAAAAGAGTATTGAATATTGTTGATCTTAAAAATAGGATTAACTCTATTATCAATTTTAACGAAAAGGGTAATTTTGTTGAAATCCAGAAGGTAATTACTAGGGTAAGCAAATTAGCAAATAAAAGTGATATTTCAAGAGACGTTCTCTCAACAAGAGATTATGTAAACGCAAAACTTTTTGAAAAAGATTGTGAATTCAAAGTTTTTGAATTTATTGGAGAATTAGAAAAACTTTTTTCAGAAGGTTATTGCAATTATTTGGAACTTCTAAATTTGTTTGAGATTAATGTAAACACTATCGAGGCTTTATTTGATAATGAAAAGGGAGTCCTAATAATGACAGAGGATTTAAAAATAAGAAATAATAGACTCAATTTGTTGAGCTTAATAAGAAATTATTCCCTAAAGATTGCCGACTTTACACTTTTGAACTCTTAACCTTAATTCCTCCCTTTATTGAATAATTTTCTAGCATTTTTTCTACCTCTTTATTTTCCCTAACAGCACTATCTACGGGTTTATATTTTAGAGGCGCTAGGGCTTTCCCTCTTAAAATCGAACCAAGTGTAAGCATCGTAATTTTAAGTTGTTGTAGTGGTTTCATAGAGACAACTCTTTTGTATAAGTAACTATCAAAAGTAAGTCTTTGAACATCCATGTCATCACACATCTCAACAAAGGCTTCTCTGGCAGAATCATTTCTGTAGAAAATATTTTGAAGGATTTCTAGCACCTTATAAGTTGTGCCATATTTTTTATCCCATTTTTTAAGATAGTTTTTTAAATCTTTTTCTGATGGAATTACTTGACCATTTTTTGATGCTTCAACAATTTCTTCAGCACACATTCTTCCGCTTTTTGCAGCAAAATAAATACCCTCCCCAGAACTTTTTGTGACATAACCAGCTGCATCACCCACCAATGCCATTCTCCCAACTACCCTTCTTGGCCTTGGATGCTCTGGAATAGGGTGAGCTTCTACCTTTATTACTTCACCATTAACAAGTCTTTTCTTTGCCCTATTTCTTACACCCTCTTGAAGTCCTTTAATTAATGACTGATTCTTTTGCATGGTTCCTGTGCCCACAGCAACATGATCATATTTAGGAAATACCCACCCATAAAAATCAGGAGAAACATCTGTTCCAACATACATTTCAGCAAGATCTTCGTAGTAACTCATTTCTTCTTTAGGCAATTTAATTCTTTCCTGAAATGCTATAGCAACTTTGTAATCACCTGCATCCATTGCTTTTGCGACTCTGCTATTGGCTCCATCAGCTCCGATCAAAAGGTCAACAGTAAGCTCTTTTAGTTCCCCTTTTTTATCTCCATTCGTAAAATCTGAGTAGGAAAGCTTATATGGCCCTTGATTATTATCGCCAGTATCAATAGAAGTAACTAATCCATTTATTAATGTAGCACCAAGATCTGATGCTCTGTTGCGCATAAAGGCATCCATAACTTCTCTTCTACACATCCCAATAAACTCATTATCACTTTTCCCATAAACTCTATCTAAACTTATATCTACTTCTCTATTTGATGGAGATATCATTCTCATATGCCTTACTTTTCTATCAATAATTGACTCAGGCAAATCAAATTCTTCTACCATGCAAAGTGGAATTGCTCCTCCACATGGTTTCGCATTATCTAATTTTCTTTCGAAGAGCCAAGTTTTTATTCCAGCTTTAGCAAGTATTTCTGCCGCACATGAACCACTTGGACCTCCACCAATAACAGCTACCCTCAACATATGAAAAAAATAATACTGTATATAAAAACTACATCTTTTTTGCTTATAAAAGTGCATTTCTTAAAATAATAGTTAATATCGAAATATCTTTTCCAAATTCACTTTTAAATATTGGAACTAAACAAAGATATCGATCAATTTGATATTCCACTTGCCAAAAGAACTTACCTGAATAATCTAAATTCAACATTATTAAAAAAACTATTAATATTTTCTCCATTTATTTTTCTTATCTTTTCTGTTGCTGCATTGCGACTAATTAAAAATATAGAAATAGGATCTCTTGATAATTTCAATTTTCAGGCTCAGATAAATCATGACCATAGGGTTTTAGGTCATTTACCCTATGCGGAAATTGCTAAGGAGAAACTAGTTTTAATTGAGCCTTATATTGAAGTTCATATGGATATGCGCGATTCTCTACTAAAGATGAGAGAAGAAGCCAAAAAGGATGGAATATATTTAGTCTTCTTGAGTGGTTATAGATCAATAAATTTGCAAAACGATATCTTTTATTCTTTAAAATCTATTAGAAATCAAGATGCGGCAGAAAGAGCTAGAGTTTCAGCCCCTCCAGGGTATTCCGAACATAGTACAGGTTTCGCAATCGATATTGGTGATGCTACTCAAAGAGAGACAGACTTTGAAACCGACTTCGAAAATACTGACGCCTTTAGATGGTTAATAAAGAATGCAGCTAAGTTTCACTTTAAGTTATCGTTCAACAAAGATAATAAATATATAGATTACGAACCCTGGCATTGGAGATATGAGGGGTCAATTGAAGCATTAAAAGTTTTTGAAAACTCAAATAGAAAATTATAAATCTAATTGATTAATTTAATTATTTAATAAATTATATTTTTCAAAGTCTAAAAGAGAAAATTCTCATAATAAGCATACTTTGAGTTAGCCTTAATAAAGTCCAATCTAATATTTTTATAAATTCTATAAATGTCATCTTCGATAAAAGAAATTAGAAATGTTGCAATTATTGCTCACGTAGATCATGGGAAGACAACTCTAGTAGATGCATTGTTATCTCAATCAGGAATATTTAGAGACAATGAAGTTATCCCTACATGTGTAATGGATTCAAATGATCTTGAAAGAGAAAGGGGGATAACAATTCTCTCAAAAAATACTGCAGTTAACTACAAGGATACCAGAATTAATATTATAGATACACCTGGACATGCTGACTTTGGGGGAGAAGTTGAGAGGGTTTTGGGAATGGTTGATGGTTGTCTGCTTATTGTTGATGCAAATGAGGGACCTATGCCTCAAACAAGATTTGTTTTAAAAAAAGCATTAGAAAAAGGACTTAGGCCTATAGTCTTTGTAAATAAAATTGATAGACCACGTGTAGTACCAGAAATAGCAATTGATAAGGTCCTTGATTTGTTTTTGGAGTTAGGTGCTGATGATGATCAATGTGATTTCCCTTATCTTTTTGGGAGTGGCTTATCTGGTTTCGCAAAAGAAGAGATGGAATCTAATAGTGACAATATGATGCCTCTTTTTGAAGCTATTATTAGACACGTTCCTCCTCCAGTAGGTGATTCTAATAAGCCTCTTCAGCTACAAATAACTACTTTGGACTATTCTGATTTCTTAGGCAGAATAGTAATTGGGAAGATCCACAATGGAACTATAAAAAATGGCCAACAGGCTAGTTTAATTAAAGAAAACGGAAAAACTATTAAAGGTAAGGTTAGTAAGCTTTTAGGATTTGAAGGATTACAAAGAATTGATATAAATGAAGCATTTGCAGGTGATATTGTTGCTGTTTCTGGTTTCGATGACGTCAATATTGGTGAGACCATAGCATGTCCCGATTCTCCTCATCCTCTTCCATTAATCAAAGTTGATGAACCTACGTTAAATATGACTTTTGTTGTCAATGATTCACCATTCGCAGGTAAGGAAGGGAAATTTGTTACTAGTAGACAATTAAAAAATAGATTGGAGAGGGAACTTTTAACAAATGTTGCCCTGAGAGTAGAAGAAACTGATTCTCCTGACAGGTTCTCAGTTTCAGGAAGAGGAGAATTACATCTAGGGATATTGATTGAAACAATGAGAAGAGAGGGTTTTGAGTTTCAAATCTCACAACCTCAAGTAATTTTCAGAGAAATTGATAATGTTGAATGTGAGCCTATAGAGACTTTGGTTTTAGATGTACCTGAAGTATCTGTTGGTTCTTGCATCGAAAAACTTGGATCTAGAAAGGCAGAGATGAAAAACATGCAGACAAGTTCAGATGGTAGAACTCAATTAGAATTTCTTGTTCCATCAAGAGGATTAATTGGATTTCGCGGGGAATTTGTAAGGATAACCAGAGGTGAAGGTATTATGAGTCATTCGTTTTATGAATATAAACCTAAAACAGGAGACTTTGAAACCAGAAGGAATGGCGTTCTTATAGCTTTTGAAGAAGGTGTGGCCACATTTTATGCTTTAAAGAATGCTGAAGATAGGGGAGTCTATTTCATTAAACCTGGAGTTAAAGTTTATAAAGGAATGATAATTGGAGAGAATAATCGACCTCAAGATCTTGAGTTGAATATATGTAAAACTAAGCAGTTGACCAATATGAGGTCTGCAGGGGCAGAAGAACTTGATACTTTGCAGTCACCTGTCGATATTACCCTTGAAAGAGCACTCGAATATATTGGTCCTGATGAAATGCTAGAGGTAACACCAGATTCAATAAGAATGAGAAAAATAAATAAAAAGAAAAAAAATTAGTAATTGGTTTAATGAACGAAGAAAGTACAAAAAGTTTTCAAGATTCCTTTTTTACGGCTTTAAATCTTTTTAATAATCATGAATGGTATGAGGCTCATGATGCTTTTGAAGAAATATGGAATTCCGTAGATGGTGATGAAAGACAAGTTATCCAAGGAATTTTACAAGTATCTGTCTCTCAGTTTCACTTAAGTAAAGGAAATTTAAATGGAGCTACTATTTTGCTTGGAGAGGGTTTAGGAAGAATAAAAACTAGAACCAAGATTGATTTAGGGATTGATCTTGAATCCTTCTGCCAATGTTTGGAAGATTTATTGAGAAAATTACAATATAAAGAACTATTAAACGAGAACGATAAGCCTTTCTTGAAACCTATTTGATGAATATATCTTTATCTTCAATTAAATTATTATTATATATTTCATTTTTTTTTCAAGAAAAGAGGAAAACTAATTGATCTCAAGAAAAATGAACCTAAATATTCATAATGTATCCCTCTCAATTAAAGGAAGATTAATCGTAGATGATGTTTCCATAACTGTTAATCCAGGGGAAGTTGTAGGTTTGCTGGGACCTAATGGTGCTGGGAAAACTACAACTTTTAATCTTGCAGTTGGGAATATAAAACCAGATAAAGGTGAAATTTTAATGAATGGGAAAAATATAACAAACCTTCCTCTACCAATTAGATCAACACTTGGGTTAGGGTACTTAACTCAGGAAGCGAGTATATTTAGAGACCTCACGGTTAAGGATAATATAGATTTGGCTTTAGAAAATTCATCTTATAGTAGAGCAGCTATAAGAAATAGAAGAGAACAATTAATTAATGAATTTAATTTGAATAATTTTGTAGATAATTATGGTTATCAACTTTCAGGAGGAGAGAGGAGGAGGTGTGAAATAGCTAGGGCTCTCACTATAGGCAGAAAAGGACCTAAATATTTGTTATTAGACGAACCTTTTGCTGGGATCGATCCTCTAGCTGTTAATGATCTAAAGAAACTAATTCTTAAATTAAGTAGTGATGGGGTCGGGATTCTCATCACAGATCATAATGTGAGGGAAACCCTTTTAATTACTAACAAATCATTTGTATTAAGTGAAGGAAAAATTTTAGCTTACGGTTCATCAAGTGAATTGGCTGATAATCCAATAGTCAAAAAGTATTATCTAGGAGATAATTTCAAACTTTGAAATGCTTTTTTAAAATAAATTAAAACTTTATTATTAAAGATTTACTCATATAAGAATGATTTTAATTATTATTTGATTGTCATTGAATATTAAAACTTGAGAAATTTCTAGAAATGATACTAGATAATTTTTTTAAAAATTTAATATATGAACCAGTTTCAGTTTTAGGTCTTTTAGTTTTTTATTTTTTATTAATTAACTTACCAATATCTTTGGGTGCAGTTTTTAAAAAAAAGTCTTCTTCTGCTGTAAGACTTATTACGATTTTAGTTAACTTATTGATAACATTACAATTACTTTTTAGGTGGTCCATTTCTGGGCACTTTCCTATCAGTAATTTGTATGAATCTCTTTATTTCCTTACTTGGGGGATCACATTAGGTCAACTATTGGTTGAAAGAGAATACCAAGTTCCAATAATTCCCTCAATTGCTATACCTATTGAGTTACTGACTGTGGCTTTTGCTTGTTTTGTTTTACCTGAGGACTTGAAATTAACGTCCAACTTAGTTCCAGCTTTAAGGTCTAGTTGGTTAGTAATGCATGTTAGTGTCGTAATGCTTAGTTATGCAGCATTAATAATAGGTTCATTACTTTCAATGTCCGTTTTGTTTATTAATAAAAATAAGCCGCTTCAAATCAGAAGTAGTTCTACAGGAATAGGAGGATTTAAACTTTCAAATAGCTATCTTGTTAATGATTTAGTTGAACCTATTGAATTTTCTCATTCAGAAGAATTAGATACATTAAGTTATCGTTCTATATTAATCGGCTTTGTGCTTTTAACTCTTGGTTTAATTTCAGGTGCGGTCTGGGCTAATGAGGCTTGGGGCACATGGTGGAGTTGGGATCCAAAAGAAACATGGGCATTCATCACATGGTTATTTTATGCCGCTTATCTACATATGAGAATAAGCAAGGGTTGGCAAGGACGTAGACCAGCAATATTAGCATCTACAGGCTTTTTAGTAGTTTTAGTTTGTTATTTAGGAGTTAATTTCTTAGGAATAGGGTTACATAGTTATGGCTGGATATTTGGGTGACTTGTTAATCTCCCAGAATATTTATTGAGGTTCAGAAAGAACATTCCCCTTTTGAGCTTCTTGTGCAACTTTTCTCAAGTCATCACATCCCTCTTTTAATGTTGGGTAAGCAAACATTCCACTTCCTGCAATAAAACAATTAGCTCCAGCATCTGCACATTGTGAAATAGTCCAATTTGCTTTTATTCCCCCATCAACTTCAATATCGACATTTAAGTTTTTTTCGATAACAAAGTTTCTTATTTCTCTGATTTTATTAAGCATTGTTGGTATATAAGCTTGTCCACCAAAGCCTGGATTTACTGTCATAACTAAAACATGATCAACCATATCCATAATGTTTTTAATCATTTCAAAAGGAGTATGAGGGTTTAATGCAACAGAAGGAGATCCTCCTAAATCTCTTATTCTTCCTAGAACTCTATGCAAATGAATATTTGCTTCGGCATGAGCTATTACTACTCCTGGTTCACCATTCACTCCCTTTGTAGCGTTTACATAAGATTCAAGCATGGTTTCACAGTTGTATTGACTAACCATTAATTGAGTTTCAAAAGGGACATTGCAATATTTCCTGCATGCCGAAATCATTTCAGGACCGAATGTAAGATTTGGGACGAAATTTCCATCCATTACGTCAAATTGAATTCTATCTACCCCAGCTTCCTCGAGCTCTTTCACACAAGCCCCCATATTTGCCCAATCTGCTGGTAAAACTGAAGGAATTATTTGAATTGGTCTATTGACACCAGCTAAAATTGTTTGATTTGACTCAGTCATTTAATTTTTAAAATATTTAATAAAGATACTATATTTAGTTGTTTATTCCTAATTTCAAGTCACGGCCTGATAAAGTATCACCTGTAAAGAGTTAAAAAAAGCTTACTAGCATAATAATTCTCATTAAAAATGACATTTTTTATGAGATCATACTCAAAACCTTTAAGAAAAACCTCAAAATTTAATTGTGAATCAAACTTTAATTCAAGAAATTCTCGAAGTTGTCGAGCAAGCAGCTATTGCCTCAGCAAAACTAACAGGACTTGGTCAAAAAGATGAAGCTGATGCTGCAGCAGTAGAAGCAATGAGATTGCGAATGGGCAAAATTGAAATGAAAGGGAAAATTGTTATTGGAGAGGGTGAAAGAGATGAAGCACCTATGCTTTACATAGGTGAAGAGGTTGGCAGTGGAAATGGCCCAGGGGTTGACTTTGCAGTAGATCCTTGTGAAGGAACAAATCTTTGTGCGAATAATCAAAGAGGTTCTATGGCGGTTTTAGCTGCCTCTGATACGGGTGGTCTTTTCAATGCGCCTGATTTTTACATGAACAAATTAGCAGCGCCTCCCGCGGCCAAAGGTAAAGTAGATATTAGAAATTCAGCTACTGAAAACTTGAAGATACTAAGTGATTGCTTGGACCTTTCTATTGATGAGCTTACTGTAGTTGTAATGGATAGAACCAGGCATAAAGATTTAATTAAAGAGATTCGAGGATGTGGTGCAAAAGTACAACCGATTTCTGATGGTGATGTTCAAGCTGCGATTGCATGTGGTTTTGCAGGTACTGGAACACATTGCTTGATGGGCATAGGTGCAGCTCCAGAGGGTGTTATTTCAGCTGCTGCAATGAGAGCTCTCGGGGGACACTTTCAAGGACAACTAGTTTATGATCCAGCAATCGCTCAAACTTCTGAATGGGCTGATTACACAAAAGAAGGAAATATAAAACGTCTTAATGAAATGGGCATAACAGATATAGATAAAATCTATGAAGCGAATGAATTGGCATCGGGAGAAAATGTTGTTTTCGCTGGAAGTGGAATAACTGATGGATTATTATTTGATGGAGTTAAATTTGAAAGGGATTGTGTTAGAACAAGCAGTCTAGTTATTAGTACAGTAGATAGTACTGCAAGATTCACAAATACTGTCCATATAAAAGATGGTGCTAAGAGTATCAGCCTTTAAAAATTCACTTTTGATCTTATGCATATTGTTGTCGTCGGACTGAGTCATCGCACGGCACCTGTTGAAGTGCGTGAGAAGCTAAGTATTCCTGACCAATCCATAAAAGAGTCATTGAGAGCATTAAAAGCTTTCTCTGATGTATTAGAGGTGTCAATTTTAAGTACTTGTAATAGGCTGGAAATATATGCGCTAGTAAAGGATAAAAATACTGGAATTTCATCTATTAAAGAATTTATATCAGAATATTCAGGAATTATTTTTGAAGATTTAAATCCACATCTTTTTTGCTTTAGACAGGAAGAAGCAGTTTTGCATTTGATGAAAGTCTCGGCAGGACTCGATAGCCTCGTTTTAGGGGAAGGACAAATCCTTTCGCAGGTAAAAAAAATGATGAGATTAGGTCAAGAGAATCAATCTACTGGACCAATTCTTAATAGATTATTAACTCAATCAGTTAGTACAGGAAAAAAAGTAAGATCCGAAACAAATTTAGGAACTGGAGCTGTGTCAATCAGTTCAGCAGCGGTAGAACTAGCTCAATTAAAAATTGGACAAGAAAAGGGTTTCGATACTCTTGTAAGTTTGGAATCAGAGAACGTTCTTGTTGTTGGTGCCGGACGAATGAGTAGGCTTTTAATAACTCATTTAAAATCAAAAGGATGTCATAAACTTATCCTTTTAAATAGAAATATTGATAGAGCATTAAATCTTGCTCAAGACTTCCCTGATTTAGAGATTGTTTGTAAAGGGTTAAATGAATTAGAAGAAAACATATCATTATCTTCGCTTGTTTTCACCAGTACTGCTTCTGAAGAGCCAATTATTGATCTTACAAAAATTGAAAAAATAAATCTGAGTAATAGACTTAAATTTATTGATATTGGTGTACCGAGAAATATATCTAATGATGTCAAACATCATGAATTCGTAAAATCATTTGATGTTGATGACTTACAAGAGGTCGTTTCAAGAAATCAAGAATTTAGACAGAAAATAGCAAAGGAAGCGGAATCTTTAGTAGAAGAAGAAAGGGTCATTTTTCTGGAATGGTGGGCAAGTTTAGAGGCCGTTCCAGTAATTAATAAACTTAGATCAGATTTAGAGTTAATTAGAAAAGAGGAATTGCAAAAAGCACTTAGCAGAATGGGACCAGATTTTTCGGCTAGAGAAAGAAAAGTTGTGGAAGCTCTGACTAAAGGAATAATTAATAAAATACTTCATACGCCAGTCACCAAGTTGAGAAGTCCTCAATCAAGAGAAGAAAGACAAGTTTCTTTGAAAATCGTTGAAAAATTGTTTTCTTTGGTAGAAGAGGATAAAAATAACTAACTTTTTCGATTTATATTAAGTTTTTCCAGTGATTTATCGAAATACCTTTGTAAAATGACCATTTGTATTTCTAAATATGCCCATAATCAGTTACTTTAAATAATTGTATATCTACCTCCATTAGATTGAATGAAGCGTGTGTTGGCTATAATCCTCGGAGGAGGAAAAGGTTCTAGACTTTACCCTCTAACAAAAATGAGGGCTAAACCTGCCGTGCCATTGGCAGGTAAGTATCGTTTGATAGATATTCCCATTAGTAATTGTATAAATTCAGGCATTGAAAAAATGTACGTATTGACCCAATTCAATAGTGCATCTCTAAATAGACATATAGGAAGAACCTATAATTTAAATGGCCCTTTTGGCCAAGGATTTGTGGAGGTTTTAGCTGCCCAACAGACTCCTGATAGTCCGAAGTGGTTTGAAGGTACTGCTGATGCTGTAAGAAAATACCAATGGTTATTTCAAGAATGGGATGTTGATGAATATTTAATATTGTCAGGTGATCAACTGTACAGAATGGACTATAGTTTATTTGTTCAACATCATAGAGATAATGGTGCTGATTTGACAGTTGCAGCTTTGCCTGTTGATGAAGCTCAAGCAGAAGGTTTTGGCCTAATGAGAACCGATGATGTAGGAAATATAAAAGAATTTAGTGAAAAACCTACTGGAGAGAAGTTGAAGGCTATGGCAGTAGATACTTCAAAATTTGGATTAAGTAAGGAGTCAGCTGCTGAGAAACCCTATTTAGCCTCTATGGGGATTTACGTTTTCAGCAGAAATACTCTCTTCGATCTTCTAAATAAATTTCCTAATTATACGGATTTTGGTAAGGACATAATTCCAGAAGCCCTCAATAGAGGCGATACTCTTAAAAGTTATGTATTCGATGATTATTGGGAAGATATCGGAACAATTGGAGCATTCTTTGAGTCAAACCTTGCATTGACTGAGCAACCAAAACCTCCATTTAGTTTTTATGATGAGAAATTTCCAATTTATACTAGACCTAGATTTTTACCCCCTTCTAAACTTGTAGATGCTCAAATTACTGATTCAATTGTTTGTGAAGGCACAATCTTGAAGTCATGCAGTATTTTACATTGTGTTTTAGGAGTAAGAAGCAGGATTGAAAGTGACTCGGTTCTTGAGGATACTCTTGTTATGGGAGCCGATTTCTTTGAATCCCCTGAAGAGAGAATTGAATTAAGAAAAGGGGGCGGAACGCCTCTTGGAGTTGGTGAAGGGACCACTGTAAAAAGAGCAATTCTTGATAAGAATACAAGAATTGGCGATAATGTCGTGATCATCAATAAAGATCGAATAGAAGAAGCAGATAAGCCAGAATTAGGCTTTTATATCAGAAATGGAATTGTTGTAGTAGTTAAAAATGCAACTATTGCAAACGGAACTGTTATTTAAATCTTTTCCATCATTTTTCGCTGACATAAGTATTTTTTTTGAGCAATTTTTTTAAGTTGCAGGCACACTGTATTTATTGAGTTTTTTAATTTTTTATGTCCAAGGCACATTTTGGTTTAATAGGTCTTGGTGTTATGGGCGAAAATTTAGTTCTTAACGCAGAGAGAAATGGATTTTCTAGTGTAGTTTTTAATAGGACTTACTCAAAAACCGAAGAATTTTTACAAGGTCGTGGCCTTGGGAAGAATATAGAAGGAGCTGAAACTCTTCAAGAATTTGTTAATAAGCTAGAGAGACCTAGAAGAATTCTAATGATGGTAAAAGCTGGGCCCGCAACAGATGCTGTCATTGATAATATTTCTGGATATCTCGAGGAAGGAGATTTATTAATAGATGGCGGCAACTCTCAATTCAAAGATACAGAAAGAAGGGTGAATACTCTTGAAAGTAAAAGTTTTGGATACATTGGGATGGGAGTCTCTGGAGGGGCCAAAGGTGCTTTAGAGGGTCCTAGTATGATGCCCGGTGGTACTAAGGCTTCATATGATGCAATAGAAAGCTTATTAACAAAAATGGCTGCCAAAGTTGAAGACGGACCATGTGTTGCATATGTTGGACCAGGAGGCTCAGGTCATTTTGTGAAAACTGTTCATAACGGAATTGAATATGGAATTGAACAAATACTTGCTGAAGCTTATGACCTTATGAAGAGAGTCAAAGGTATGAACGGACAGCAAATGTCAGAAGTATTTGGTATTTGGAATAATACTGATGAATTAGCTTCTTATCTTGTTGAGATAACAGAGATTTGTCTAAATACAAAAGATGAAATAACTGGAGATGATGTCGTGGAAAAAATATTAGATAAAGCTGGCCAGAAAGGTACAGGGTTATGGACTGTTGTAAGTGCTCTAGAACTGGGGGTATCAGTCCCAACAATTTATGCATCTTTAAATGCAAGAGTAATGAGTTCTTTAAAAGAGCAACGTAGTGAGATTGAAAAAACTATTCCATCTAAAGAGATAGAGGATTTTGATTTAGGAAATATATCAGATGGAATGAAACCTTTATTTGATGCGGTAGTTCTTGCCACAATAGCAAGCTATGCCCAGGGTATGGATATTTTAAGAGAAGCATCTGCAGTATATAACTATGGTTTGAATATGCCGTCAATTGCTCAAATATGGAAAGGTGGTTGCATAATTAGATCAAAATTATTAAGTAAAATTCAAGATGCTTACAACAAAGATCCTAATCTAAAAAATTTAATTTTTGATGATTGGTTCAATAATGAAATTGCGACAAGAATAGATAGCTTAGCTAAAGTTGTTTCTTTATCCACAAAAGCTGGTATACCAGTCCCATGTCTATCCAGTACCTTAGATTATTTGAATAGTTATAGAACCAATAGACTTCCTCAGAACCTTGTTCAGGCAATGAGAGACTGTTTTGGTTCTCATACATATGAAAGAATTGATAAGGAAGGTAGTTTTCATACTGAATGGATGAAATGATTGAAAAGGTTAAAAATGGATATACACTTAACATTTACAAAGACAAATTAGAGCTATCTACAGCGGTTTTTAAGTTTATTGAAAGTCAAATTGTTCATACTCTAAAAAATAAAGAAAGATTCAAATTTTGTGTTAGTGGAGGTTCAACTCCTAAGTCTGTATATCAATTGCTTTCCAATAGCAATCTTAAGTGGGATTTTGTTGATGTCTTTTTGGGAGATGAAAGATGCGTTGATCCAAATTCAGAATTAAGTAATTCGTTAATGTTGAAGAATTCATTGTTAACTAATTTTGGATCTAAAGCTTTTTTTTATGAAATTTTTAATGATTTAAATGCTGATGATGAAGTCATAAAAAATCAATTTATTTCTAAATTATTTGAAAAATGCGGATCAAACCCTCCAACTTTTGATTTAACATTATTAGGTCTTGGAGACGATGGTCATACAGCCTCACTATTCCCTTATCAAATAAATAATAATGTAGATGATTTTGTTATTTTTAATGAAGGTAAAGGATTAAAAAGAATTTCATTAACTCCAATGGTTCTTTCAGCCTCCTCAAAGATAGTATTTTTAGTTAGTGGAGCTTCAAAAAGAATTGCTCTTGAGAGGTTATTAGATGAAAAAGAGCCACCAGATAGAACACCATCAAAATTAATAAAATCTATTAATCAAATTTCAATATTTTGTGATCTTGAATCAGCAAAAGAATTAGAAATTTAGTTAAAGTCTATTAATAATTTAAATTATTTAATGAGTAAGAAAAAATTTTTATTTCAGAAAAAGGAGTTTGATGGTTGGAAAACATTAAATGATACTGTTATGGGCGGATCAAGTTCAGCTTTTTGTGAAATTTCAAATTCGGGTTTAATATTAAAAGGTAATATTGTTGAGAAAGCAGGAGGATTTGTTAGTTGTAGATCATCTATATATAAACCTTCTTTAAATGTATCTGAGTATTCATCCTTTGAATTAAATATTGATGGACAAGGAAGAACTTTTAAATTTGCTGTAGCTTGTGAAGATGATCTACTAGGACTAACCGAATTTATTCCGGGTGGACTTAGATGGATTAAATCATTCCCAACAAAAAAATTCGGGACAACAAATGTTCAAATTTCTTTTAGTGAGTTAAAACCTTCAGTAAGAGCTAATAAAGTACGTTTTCCATTTAAATTCAAGCCATCTAAAATTAAAAGATTGCAAATACTACACTCTAAGTTCGGTGATGATGGATTACTTAATAATGAGTTTAAACAGGGTTCAATAAAAGTTTTAATCAAATCAATAAGTGTTATTTGAAAATCTACCTAAAAATATAGAGAGCTTAATCGCTAAGTCAGCAGATTTAACAAATAAACCTTTTGTTCATTCTGTAGTAAAAATAAATGGTGAATACGAATTCGAAGATGAAGATATTGATTTAACAGTTAATATCTTATGTCGAGATAAGGAAGGTAAAAGATTAGAAATTTATGATCTTGAATTAGAACTTTTTAAATCAAATAAAGAGTTGGTTTTAGTAATCTCTAAGCTTAACTTCCCTGATGAACCAATATTATGGTGTGGAGTTAAAACATTATGGATGGATAGTAATAATGGAAAAAAATGCAACTCACCAAAATACAGTGCTAGATTGGAAAATTTAGCAAATAGGATAAAAAGTTTTATTGATTAAGAAAATAAAATTTGAAATGATTTATAAATCAGTCACAGCCCCTAAACTTGATGTGCTTACGATTCTCGAATATTTTGAAAGTATCCCTCTTTTGTATCTTGGTTTAGGTTTTACCCAATCTTTTTTTCTTTTTTCTAATTCTTCGTCAGATAAATCAACTTCAATTAGTTGTTTTACAGCATCTACTGTAATTAAATCGCCTTGTTTTATTAGAGCAATATTTCCTCCTACAGCAGCCTCTGGGGCTATGTGACCCACAACAAGACCATAGGTACCCCCGCTAAATCTGCCATCGGTAATTAAAGCCACCTTCTCTCCTAGCCCTTGACCAACAATCGCAGATGTTGGAGCTAACATTTCTCTCATGCCTGGACCTCCTACAGGCCCTTCGTTTCTAATAACAACAACATCACCAGCTTTTATATCGTTATTTAATATCGATTTTAAACAATCCTCTTCACTTTCAAAAATCTTTGCGGGACCTGTTAATACAGGGTTTTTTACTCCGCTAATTTTGGCTACTGAACCTTCGCTCGCTAAGTTACCTTTTAATATCGCTAGATGTCCTTTTTTATACAGAGGGTCATCTATGTCTCTTATGACATTTTGATTTGTTGGAGGCTTATCTGGAATATTCTGTAAGTATTCTGAGATGGTTTTGCCTTCAATATTTTTGCAATCGCCATGAATTAATCCTGCATTTAAAAGTATTTTCATTACTTGTGGAATCCCACCTGCCTTATGAAGATCCACCGTCACATATTTACCACTCGGTTTAAGATCACAAATAACGGGTACTTTTTGTCTGATTCTCTCAAAGTCATTAATGTTGATATCTATTCCTGCAGTATTCGCAATAGCTAAGATGTGCAATACCGCATTTGTTGATCCGCCAATTGCCATAATTACTGATATTGCATTTTCAAATGCTTTCTTTGTCATTAGGTCTAGAGGTCTTATATCTTTTTCTATTGCAGAGACTAATATCTCAGCACTTTTATCTGCACTAAGTTCTTTTTCAAGATCTTCAGCAGCCATAGTTGAACTGTGGGGAAGACTTAACCCTAATACTTCAATAACCGCAGACATTGTATTAGCAGTAAACATTCCTCCACAGCTACCAGCACCAGGAATACAATTTTTCTCAACTTGGATTAGCCTTTCTTCATTAATTTTGCCTGATGTTAATTGTCCAACAGCTTCAAATGCACTAACAACCGTAAGATCTTCTCCATGCAATTTCCCAGGCTTTATTGTCCCTCCATAAATGAAAATTGAGGGAATATTCATTCTTGCAATCGCAATCATGGCACCCGGCATATTTTTATCACATCCACCTATAGCTAGTACTCCATCCATACTCTGAGCATTGCATGCTGTTTCAATTGAATCAGCAATAACTTCTCTAGAAACTAGGGAATATTTCATGCCCTCTGTTCCCATGGAAATCCCATCACTTACTGTTATAGTCCCAAACATCTGAGGCATCCCACCTGATCTTTTTATTGACTCTTCAGCTTTTAGAGCTAACTTATTTAAACCCATATTGCATGGTGTTATGGTGCTGTATCCATTTGCAACTCCAATAATAGGTTTATTAAAGTCTTCATCATTAAATCCAACAGCTCTTAACATCGATCTGTTAGGGGATCTTTGCACACCTTGGGTTATTGCAGATGATCTGAGTTTATTCATATTATTTGAGAACCTTTTTTATTCTATTGCCCCAACTCTTCAAGTTGCTTCCTCACATCAGCAATTGCAGAATTAAGTTGCTCAACTTTCTTCTCCAGATTCTCACCTTCAACTTCATTTATATTTTCATTTGAATCAATAGCTTCTGAGCCGTCTTGAATTCTGGAGGAATACATCATTGCTTTTTGTTTTTTTTCTTCCTTTCTTTTGTCTGCTTCGGATATTAACCACCAAGCTAGACCTGCTGCTCCAATAAAAGCACCGCTTATTAATGATAAAAGATTATTTGAAGACGAATCTCTGTATTCAGACATTGGTAAAATATTTACTCCTACATTCTATATTAGTTCTTATCTTTAAATATAGTACTTAAACGCGATAGAGGATTCCCAATACCCGGTACTAATAATTGTGTTTTTTCGTCTTCCTCATCTATGCAAGAAGTGTAAATTACCTGATTAGGGAGTAATTTCGCAATTTCATTTAATCCTTTATTTGAGCAAATTGCAGTTATTAAAAGAATCCTATTTGAATCAACACCTAATTCCTTTAATTTAATTAATGTTTCTAATGTTGATGATTTTGATGTTATTTGTTCTGAATAAAATATAACTCCTTCATTTGATTCAATAGTTTTAGGAAGTTCTCCTAATGAGAGGGTTGAATTAGGAATTACTTCTTTAGATCCAAACCAAAGAGATAACCCTTCGGGCAACATTGCGAGCACTTTTATTGGATAATCGTTATTGATAAAGAATCCATCTGCGTCTCCATTGTCAGTATTTACTATTTCTTTTTTATATGGCAGCCAATTACGTAATGCTTCATATGTAAGCCATTTCCCTAATTGCTCATATCCTGTTGAGTACAAAATATTTGGAGTATTTTTTTCTCGCAATATTGAAAGCCAATGTTTTATTAATGGATGAGGAGGAACAATAACCTTTAGTGACATTGCCATATATTTTCCTTTAAGATACTCTTACAAACTTTAAATACTTAAGTTCTAAAATACAGTCTTATTATGATTAAATCAATTGTTTTCCCCTCACTAAAAAATGCATTAATTACTTTGTTATTTGTTGGGATTTTATTTTTTAATTCTGTAAATTCTGCATGGGCTAAAAGACCTCCTGAGATTAGAAACCAGCAAGATCTTAATTTAGAGCCAGATATGCATGGTCAAGACTTAAGCGGTAACGAATACGTTAAGTTTGATTTGAATGGGTTTAATTTCAGTGAAAGTAATTTAGAAGGGGCGGTGTTCAATAATAGTAAATTGCAAAATTCAAAGTTTACCGGAGCAAACTTAAGAGATGCACTAGCTTATGCAACAGACTTTACAGATGCTGATCTTTCGGATGTTAATTTTACTAATGCTTTATTAATGGAGAGTAATTTTGAAGGTGCGAAGATAGATGGTGCAGATTTTACTGATGCTGTTCTTAGTCGTACACAACAAAAGCAATTATGTGCGATTGCTAATGGCACAAATAGTTCTACAGGAGAAAGTACTGAATATAGCTTAGGTTGTTAATCATCAAAGATGAAAAAAAAAATACCAGTTATAGTTGTTTCGGGATTTCTTGGTTCAGGTAAAACAACTTTCCTAAGATATCTAATAAAAGAGAGTAATAAAAAATTCGGTTTAATAATTAATGAATTTGGTGATGTTGGAATTGACGGTGATTTGATTAAAAGTTGTAATAAATGTGATGAATCTGAAGACGAATGCGTAATTGAATTAAACAATGGATGTTTATGTTGTACTGTTCAAGATGATTTTGTTCCATCAATAAAAGCTCTTCTCGAATTTAATCCTTCTATCGAATCAATAATTATCGAAACAAGTGGCTTGGCATTACCAATTCCCTTAATTCAAGCACTTAACTGGCCTGAGATTAGGTCTTCCATCTATCTTGATCTTGTTGTTGGTATTGTTAATGGAGAATCAATGCTTAATGGTTCACCAATTAATGATCTAAATAAAATAACAAAACAATATAATGAAACAGATAAAATTGATCACAACGCGACTATAGATGAACTTTTTGAGGAGCAACTAGAAGTTTCTGATATTGTTTTAGTATCTAGATCAGATATCTTAAATGATGATCAGTTTGACGTTGTAAAAAATAAAATACAAGGAAGTCTAAATTCATCAACACCAGTCCTTAAATCCAAGAATGGCAAAATTGATTTAAATTATCTATTTGATTTTGATTTTAAAAAAGAGACTTATAAAGACTTTTTAATTGAAGAACATGACCATAATCATGTTGAGCTTGTATCAGATTCATTTAAATTAAATTATTTCCTTGAAAAAAATGACTTTGAAAAGGAGATGTCAAATATCTTGGATGAATTAAACGTTCTTCGAATAAAAGGACGTATTTGGATACCAAACAAATCATTGCCTTTACAAATACAAATTGTTGGAAAGAAAATTAATACTTGGTTTGAAGAAGCTCCAGACAATTGTTGGAGACCAAATGATAATGCTGGGCTTGAATTAGTAATAATTTCCTTTGATGAAAAATCTATAAAAACCTTCAATAGAAAAATTAAAGAGAAATTTAAGATTTTAAGTGATCCAAAAATAGCAATTTGACTATATATTTAGCTGTCGGGATACTTATAACAGTAGACAGCCCAATATGGAAAATCCAAAAATTGCTTTAAAACAAATAATCTCTGACGACGTTACATCAATTGATAAAATAAAATGTTCAAAATGTGGAGGGGCAGGAAATTTCAAAACTCATGAAAATTCAAGAAGAACTTGCTTAGTTTGTTTTGGTAGAGGCTTCATAAACATTTAATAACTTAGAAAACCTTAAGGTAAAAATATTTGTTTATTAATCAATAGTACTTTTTATAAAAATTTAAACTAATCTTCTAGTAGAAATTAATTTTTAATTGGACCAATTTGCTGTAAAAGTTTTTGTAAGACTGAGACCCTCAGTTTTAGATCCAGCAGGAGAAGCTACCAAATCTGCTTCTATAAAACTTGGAGCCGAGGGAATAAAATCATTACGTATAGGAAAAATGATTGAGGTAAAAATAGAAGGTAATGGTGAAAACGAAGTAAAAGAAAAAATTGATTTATTGTGTGACAGGTTATTCGCAAATACTGTTATTGAAGATTATGAGTATTCACTAGAAAAATTATAAGATGGATAATTTTACTGTAGGAGTTGTTGTCTTCCCTGGTTCTAATTGTGATCGTGATGTTTCATGGGCATTGGAAGGTTGTTTAGACATAAGAACAAAATACTTATGGCATGAGTCTTCAGATTTAAGTGATGTAGATGCAATAGTTTTACCCGGAGGATTTAGCTATGGTGATTATTTAAGATGCGGAGCAATTGCGAGATTCTCTCCATTAATAAATGCCTTGGATGAGTTTGTTAAAAGTGGGAAAAGAGTTTTAGGAATTTGTAATGGGTTTCAAATTTTGACAGAATCAGGGTTTTTGCCTGGTGCTCTTGTTGCAAATAAAAATCTTAATTTTATCTGTGATGACGTTGAACTTGAAATAGTTTCTTCAAAAGGAGGTTGGTTTAATAATGTAGATGAAAAACAAACAATTAAGTTGCCAATAGCGCATGGAGAAGGAAGATATCATTGTGATTCTGAAACTTTAAAGAAACTTGTAGATAATGAATTGATCGCTTTGAGATATAAAAATAATCCCAATGGATCCTCCTTCGATATCGCAGGTATAACTAATGAGAAGGGAAACGTTCTAGGTTTAATGCCTCATCCAGAGCGAGCATGCGACGAGACAATTGGTGGGACTGATGGTCTCTTTACATTAAAATCATTAATATTGAAATAAAAAAGACCCCCAATTTTGGAGGTCTTTTTTTATTTAATTTGAGAAGAAATTAAACAGTAGCTTTTACTTTTGGATCCAAATCACCTTTTGCGTAAAGATCAGCAAAATAATTAGTGCTGTTTTGTTTGATCTTACTTGCTTGACCTTCGCACCAGAACTGCTTGTATCTATCAAGACAAACTTGCTTCATGTATTTTCTAGCAGGCTTGTTGAAATGTCTTGGGTCGAAGTTTGCCTTATCAGCAAATGCTGCCTCTCTAACCGCTGCAGTGAAAGCAAGTCTGTTATCAGTATCAATGTTGACTTTCCTAACTCCATTTCTTATTCCCTCTTGAATTTCTTCAACAGGAACACCATATGTTTGAGGAATTTCACCGCCATATTTGTTAATGATATCCAACCATTCTTGAGGAACTGAACTAGATCCATGCATTACAAGGTGGGTATTTGGAAGTGCTTTATGAATTTCAGCAATTCTGCTTATTGCAAGAACTTCTCCTGTAGGTTTTCTTGTAAATTTATAAGCACCATGACTTGTTCCTATAGCAATAGCTAAAGCATCGACTTTTGTTTTAGCTACAAAATCTGCAGCTTCTTCAGGATCAGTCAGAAGCATATCTGTAGAAAGTTCACCTTCAAATCCATGACCATCTTCCGCTTCACCTTTTCCTGTCTCTAATGAACCTAAGCAACCCAACTCTCCTTCAACACTAACTCCAACTGAATGAGCAAAATCTACTACTTTTTTAGTAACTGCAACATTATATTCGTAACTAGCTGGTGTTTTTGCATCTGCCTCTAGAGAACCGTCCATCATTACTGATGTGAAACCATTTATTGCTGCTGAATAACATGTTGATGGCTCATTACCGTGGTCTTGGTGCATTACCACTGGAATATTAGGATATGTTTCTGTAGCAGCAAGAATTAGATGACGTAGGAAAATTTCTCCTGCATAATTTCTTGCCCCTCTTGAAGCTTGGAGGATTACAGGACTATCAGTTTCATATGCAGCTTCCATGATTGCTTGAACTTGTTCAAGGTTATTAACATTGAAAGCTGGAATACCGTAACCATTCTCAGCAGCGTGATCTAAAAGTAGTCTTAGTGGAACAAGGGCCATAATTAAAATAAGTTAAATGCTACATAAAGCATATGTTTCCGAGAGTTTAGTATAAAGAGGTATCAAATGTCACGTCATTAGATATACAAAATACTAAATTAAAGAAACTTTTTTTATGACCCAGAGTAAATTTTTAGGGTTTTTTAGTTAATAAGTGTAGCCTGCCACAAACAATTGCTCATCAGATGAAGGTTGAGATCCTGCTATATAAGCACCTTTTGAAGCTTCAGAGTTTGCTTGAGCTCTTGCTATTAATGCTTTTTGACCTCCTTCAACGTCGCTTCCTTTCCAAGCCTTTAAGCATGAGTGCTGTAATGCTCTTCCATAGGAGAAAGAAACATTCCATAAAGCTTTCCTGTAAAGAGTGTTCATATTATTTAGATAAACAGAAGCAGCTTCTTCGCTTAATCCACCTGATAAGAAAACTATTCCAGGAACAGATGCAGGAACGCATCTTTCCATAGTTCTTATTGTCATTTCAGCAACCTTCATAGGATCAGCCTTTGTTGGGCAATCTGCTCCATTAACAGTCATAGAGGGTTTCAATAGAGTGCCTTCTAGAAAAACTCCATTTGCTTGACAGGCAATATAAACCTGCTTTATTACCTCTTCTTGAACTTCAGCAGTTTTTTCAATAGTATGGTCACCGTCCATTAAGATTTCAGGTTCAATAATTGGTACTAAACCAGATTCTTGAACTGATCTTGCATACCTTGCTAATCCCCAAGCATTCTCTTGAATTGATAGTTTTGAAGGACAACCATCATTTGTAATTTGCAGAACTGCTCTCCACTTGGCAAATCTGGCACCTTGTTCATAATATTTTGCGGCTCTTTCAACTAACCCATCTAGGCCAGAGCAAAAAGTTTCTACATCTCCTCCTCCTGGAAGTGGATTTAGGCCTTTATCGACCTTTATACCTGGAATAATACCTAAATCATTTAGTTTCTTAACCATTGACTCACCATCTTGGTGATTCTGATAAAGAGTTTCTTCGAAGAGGATTGCTCCACTTATATATTTGCCAAGACCTTCTGTAGTAAAAAGCATTCCTCTATATGCCTTCCTATTGTCTTCAGTATTCTCAACGCCAATTCCAGCGAGTCTTTTACCTACTGTTTTAGTTGATTCATCTACCGCTAATATTCCTTTTCCTTTAGAAGCTAGTAATTGAGCATTTTCTTTAAGCTCATTTTTGTAATAATTTAAAGCCATTCTTTAATAATTCAGTTCAATTGATTTTTCCAGAATATGAAAAAAAAATAAAATCAATCCAATACTTTATCGGGTGATAATTGCTACTTATAAATGTATAGCCTTAAATTTTGATACTTAATCCACTTATGGAAGATTCTCTTATGGCTTCGCAAACTTTATGACTAGCAAGTCCCTCGCATAAGCCTGGGATTACAGGTGTTCCATTAATTATACTCTGAGCCCATAAATTTTGAATTCTCAAAACTGGAGCTATTCTCCCATCAGTCCATGTTTTTTCAAAATTAAAACTTGAATCGGCAGTTAGATTTTGTACTTTATTTTCGTTGTTTGAATATTTCAAATTAAAACCATGTACATAATCTTTTTGGTTTTCGCTTTTAAGAATTAGTGAACCTTCGCTTCCATATATTTCTAAACTAAATCCTCTACCATTTTTAGAAATTGATGATAAAGATACCTGACATGGAATAAGATTCGAGCTGTAGTTTGATATTTCTATATTGGCTAAACATACATCTTCACTCGTAACATCATTTAAATCAGATGAATTAGGTAAAGGTCTTTTTTTTATTGATGTTGCTAACTTGCCAGATACGTTTTTTGCTTCTCCAAAAAACCAATTCAACATATCGAATGCATGAGTACCTAAAGCGCCAATAACTCCTCCACCTTTTTCTTCCAATGAATACCAATTCCAGGATCTTTTTGGGTCGGATCTGCTGCCCATTAACCAATCTAATTTGACTAAATATATATCTCCTAAAATATTTTCATCAATAAGTTTTTTTGTCTGAAGGAAAAGAGGTACTGCTCTATATTCAAAATCAACACATACGCTTAAATTATTAATCAAAGATATTCTCTGAAGCTCTTCAATATCTGAGGAGGATATTGAAACGGGTTTTTCTAGGAGCAGATTTTTATTATTCTCAAGAGCTTGTTTTGCTAACTTAAATCTTGATTCAGGAGGAGTGGCAATAATAATTCCATCAATTTTTGGAGATTTAACTAAGTCTTCCCAATTATGAAAAAAATCTAAGCCCGTTTCTTTTTCTAATATCGATTTTTGCTTTTTCTCGTAATGATAAATTGCTACAGGAGTTAAGTGATCAGACTCTTTTAATGCTTCTAAATGAACTTTTTTCCCAAACCCTAGTCCAGCGATTGCTATTTTTAATTTTTTGTTTTTAATATTCATTCTTATTCATTAATAAACTCTGAACAGCTATTTTCAATTACAACATCTATAAGTTCATCATTATTAGAAGTTTGCCATTTTGAATTAAATTGAGGAATTCCATTTATTGAAGTATCTTTGAACTTTTTTTCATTGCAATTAATTCTCATTACATAAAGTGATAACTCTCCATCATCATCAGAATTAGTTGGATTCTTAAAGAACTTTGTTAATACACTTATTTCACCATTTGGGAGCGACTTAATACTCCCTTTATCAAGCCATTCTTTCCCATCATCATTCTCTTGAAGGAGAACCCAATCAACATTTCCTATCGCATATGAATAGGAGGCAAAGTTTAAAATAAAGAGTAGAAGGCTTAAAGAAAAATAAAATAAATTAGAAATTATTCTCATTTTATATATTTGCTTCTGTAAGTTCTTTTACACCATGAATTTTTAAAATTTTAGTCAGAGTATCCTTGAGATCTTTCCTTTTTACTATTACATCAACAAAACCATGCTCAAGCAGATATTCAGCTGTTTGAAAATTATCGGGTAATTTTTCTCTTAATGTTTGTTCTATAACCCTTCTTCCAGCAAATCCAATAAGTGCTTTAGGTTCCGCCAAAATTAAATCACCTAACATCGCAAAGCTGGCTGTTACCCCTCCAGTAGTTGGATGAGTTAACAAGGGCATATATAGGAGATTTTTCTCTTTATGTTTTTTTAGTGCTCCAGATATTTTTGCCATTTGCATGAGACTTAACATACCTTCTTGCATCCTTGCTCCTCCTGATGCGCAAACAATAAGAATTGGAAAATTTTCCAATGTTGCTCTCTCAATTATCCTTGTAATTTTTTCACCAACTACTGAACCCATGGATCCTCCCATAAATCTAAAATCCATAACAGCTAATGCTAAAGGCATTGAATTCACAGAACAGATACCTGTTACGACTCCATCTCTTAAACCTGTACCTGCTTGACTTTCTTTAATTCGATCAGCATACGCTCTTCTATCTTTAAAACCCAAAGGATCTGTAGGACTTAGTGAACTATCAAATTCTTTGAATGAATTTTTATCAGCAATTATATTTATCCTTTCATCGCTATTAATCCTATTGTGGTGTCCACAATTACTACAAACATTGAAATTTGAAATGAGGTCTTTTCTATAGGCTACTTGCGAACATTCTGAACATTTAACCCACAAACCATCTCCCTCATCAGTATCTTGCGAAACTTTCCCAACAAATTGATCTTTACGCCTTGCGGCAAACCAGTCGATTAATGACACAACGTTTTCTGTTTTTTCTATTTAAATCTAAATTAGGTACTTTTATCAAGAAAGATATATAAAAATTTGAAATCCTCTAGATTAAAAAATCTTCAAAGTAAAAAATATAATGATTTGAGTTGATAATCCAAAATTAAATATTATTTATTTTTCTCCTCAATCATTTTATGAATTATTGGAGTGAGAATTAGTTCCATTGCGAATCCCATTTTTCCTCCATTTACAACGATACTTGTTGGACTTGACATAAATGAATCGTTAATCATCCCAAGCAAGTATTGAAAATCAATTCCCCATTTCTCTCTTGCACCTTTTCTGAAATGTATGATCACAAAGCTCTCATCAGGAGTTGGGATATTCCTGCATATGAAAGGATTAGAGGTGTCAATTGTGGGAATTCTTTGAAAATTAATATCGGTTTTGCTGAATTGTGGGCATATGTGATTTATATAATCAGGCATTCTTCTCAATATAGTATCCACAATGGTTTCTGCTGAGTAACCTCTTTCTGCGTTATCTCTATGGATTTTTTGAATCCATTCTAAATTTGTTATCGGCACAACACCAACAAGTAAATCAGCATAAGAGGCAACATTGTATCCATCACCTTCTACCCCGCCATGCAAACCTTCATAAAAAAGTACATCTGTTCCCTCAGGAATATCTTCCCATGGAGTAAATTGTCCAGGTTCTAAGGATGTCCCAAGTCTTGTATTATGTTCTTCTGCTTCTTCAAGACTATGTAGATAATATCTTTTCTTTCCTCCTCCAGTTTCACCATAGATTTTAAAAAGTTCTTCTAGCTTGTCAAAAAGATTAGCCTCTGGACCAAAATGAGAGAAATTTTCACCTTTTGAAAGAGCGTCTGCCATAGCTTTTTTCATAGGCATTCTTTCAAATCTGTGGTAACTATCACCCTCTACAACTGCAGGAACAATATCTTCCCTGGCAAAAATATGCTCAAAGGCTCTTTTTACTGTACTTGTTCCTGCTCCTGAAGATCCTGTTACAGCAACTACTGGATGACGTTTTGACATTTTTAAAAAACAATATCTCATGATTCTGACAGGTCATATGCCAACTTTATGTTTTACTTAAAAATATTTTTTTATTTATTAATTTTTTTTTTAAATTTCATCCATTATTTTATCTCCGATTTTACTGCAAGATAAAACTTCAGAAGACCCATCAGCTAAATCTGCTGTTCTAAATCCTTTTGATAAAACTTTATCAATGGCAGTTTCTAAATTTTCTGCGGCTTTTTCTTCATTTAATCCAATTTTTAACATCATGGAAGCAGATAAAAGCATTGCTATAGGATTTGCTATGTTTTTACCTGCTACATCAGGAGCCGAACCATGAACAGGTTCAAAAACTCCTGGACCATTATTGTTTAGAGAAGCAGATGGAAGCATACCAATAGAACCAGTTAACATTGCGGCTAAGTCGCTTAAAATATCTCCAAATAAATTACTTGTTAAAATTACATCAAATTGACCAGGATCTCTAACTAATTGCATCGCTGCATTATCAACGTACATATTGCTTAGAGATATATTTTTATCTTTTGAAGTGATATTTGAAACTGTATCTCTCCACAATTGACTAACCTCAAGAACATTTGATTTATCAACAGAACATATTTTTTTATTTCTTTGGTTAGCAATTTTTATTGCTATTTCAGTTATTCTCTCTATTTCGGCCGAATCATAAACCATCGTATTGAAAGCTTTTGGGATTTTTGTATTTGTTATATGTCCTCTTGGTTTTCCAAAATAAATTCCCCCTATTAATTCTCTTACAACAATAAGATCTACATGCTCAACGATTTCTTTTTTTAATGTACTTGAATCTAATAGAGATTTTCTTATTTTGACAGGCCGAATATTTGCGAAAAGATTTAGGGCAGATCTTAACTTTAGTAACCCACTTTCTGGCCTTAATTCTCTTTCAAGAGAGTCATATTTAATATCTCCAACACATGCTAAAAGTACAGCATCACTTTTTTTGCATTGATCTAGTGTTTCATCTGGAGCAGGATTCCCATATTTTTCATAAGCTATCCCTCCAAATAATTTTTCAATAATCTCAATATCGAAATTATGATTTTTTGAAAGCTTTTTTAAAACTTTTTTTGAAACTTCTGAAATCTCTGGTCCAATTCCATCTCCTGACAATAAAACAATCTTATATTTCTTCATTTAAATTTTTGTTTAATAGAACAATAAATTATTACTTGTCTAATTGTCTAAGTTTTTTTGCTAATTCTGGTAATTTTTTAAAAATACTTGAACTCCTTAGCCATGATTTATTTTCCATCGCGGGGAAACCACTAATTACCTTGCCATCTTCTATGTCACAATGAATTCCGCATTTTGAACTCGCTATGACATTATTACCAACTTTTACTCTATTATTTACACCTACTTGCCCTGCCAAAATAACACCATCTCCAATATTTGCTCCTCCAGCGATACCAACTTGAGCTGCAAATGCACAATTCTTTCCAATTTTTACTCCATGACCTATTTGTATTAAATTATCCAACTTTGTTCCCTCATCAATAAAAGTAAATCCAACTACGGGTCTATCGATACAACAATTCGTTCCAATTTCTACGAAACTCATTATTTTTACACCACCTTTTTGAGGCATCTTTACCCATTTACCATTTTTAGGAATAAAACCAAATCCCTCTGATCCAATAACAGAATTTGAATTAATTACACAATTATTTTTTAGAGTGGTATTTTCGTAAATAACACAATTTGGATGAATTATATTATTATTTCCTATTCGAACATTGCCTAAAATTGATGATCCAGGAAGAATATTATTATTGTCTCCAATTACGGTATTTTCTCCAATATATACATTAGGTCCAATATGGCAATCTGCTCCAATTATTGCTGTTTTATCTATAACCGCTGAAGCGTGAATTCCTGGATTGAAATTGATAGTTTTATATAAACAATCCAATACTTCTGCAAATGCAATTCTTGGATCTTTAACGATTATGTTTGATATATTGAGTTTCTTAAGGTCAATAACGATTTCATCGTTGTTAGTAGTTATTATTGCTGATGCTTTAGTTTGATCTAATTTTTCTTTAAGGATATTATTTTCTTCTAAAAAAGATATTTGATGTTTAACTGCAGAATCTAATGAGGCAGCATCATCTATATTTAAATCTTCGAAAATATTGGCACTAATAAAATTTGAATTTCCTTTTTTTATTAGATCAACTAAATCACTTAAAAGCATTTTTCAGTTTTAATTTTTTTCTAAGAGAGAGCAAGAACATCCCTGTGAACGACAATTATCGAGGAGTTGTTATTTTCTTTATTATTTAAGATACTTCTTAATTTGTCGCTACTTATTGATACTAAACCTTTTGCAACTTCTTTATCATTTGTATTTACGATTTTAACTGCCTGATTAATCGTAAAGTTTCCTTCTACATTCTTTACACCAACAGCTAAAAGTGAGGCACCTTTTTTTTTAATTGCAAAATAAGCGCCATCATCTAAAGTAATTTTCCCTACTGTTTGAATTGCATGTGAAAGCCAACTTTTTTTGTTTCCAATGGGTTTTTCTACTGGATAAAAAAAAGTTCCAATTTTATTATCATTAAAAATTTCAATTAAGTTTTTTTTATTAGTTCCATCAACTAGTTGGACTTCGACTCCTCCTTTTGTTGCTATTTCTGCAGAAATTAATTTTGTAGAAATTCCTCCTGTACCCCATTCATTATTTAAGTTTTGAATATTTTTATCTTTAATTTCCTTTAATTCACTATTATGAACCTCTTTAATAGGTTGCGCATCTTTATTATTACGTGGATCTTTTGAGTATAGATTTTCAATATCGGTTAATAAAATAAGCTTGTTAGCATTTATAGCCAAGGCAACTAAAGCAGATAGGGTATCATTATCTCCATATTTAAGCTCTTCATTTGCTACGGTATCATTTTCATTCACTATTGGAATAACATTCAAATCGATTAATTTTTTTAAAGTTTTAGAAGCGTTATTAAAGGATTCTCTTGAATTGAAATCAGCTTTAGTTATTAAAATTTGAGCAATATTATGACCTAATTTATTAAATACTTTATCGTATAAGGACATTAAATTAACTTGACCTACTGCAGCAGTAGCTTGAAGAGTACTTAAATCATTTGGTCTTGTTTTAATATTTAATTTTTGGCAACCTAATCCAACGGCTCCACTAG
>MWOR01000174.1 GCA_002025865.1 Prochlorococcus sp. HOT208_60m_813I02
CATACTAGGGTCGGGACCGATTGTTATAGGTCAAGCATGCGAATTTGATTACTCTGGTACGCAAGCTTGCAAAGCATTAAGAAATGCTGGTTATGAAATTGTCTTGATAAATTCAAATCCAGCATCAATAATGACTGATCCTGATATTGCAAGCAAAACATATATTGAACCATTAACTCCTGAAATAGTTTCTCAGATCATTCTAAGAGAAAAACCTGATGCTATTCTTCCCACTATGGGAGGTCAAACTGCCTTGAATCTTGCGGTTAAATTATCAGAGTCAAATTTTTTAAAACAAAATAATATTGAATTAATTGGAGCTGATTTAAGAGCTATTAATAAAGCTGAAGATAGGAAATTATTTAAGGAATCGATGGAGAAAATAAATGTAAATGTCTGTCCATCTGGTATAGCATCTAATCTCGATGAAGCTATGGAGGTATCAAAAGAGATTAGCTCATATCCTCTAATCATAAGGCCAGCTTTTACTTTAGGTGGAGTAGGGGGTGGAATTGCTTTTAACCTTGAAGAATTTGTCGAGTTGTGTAAATCAGGTTTAGAAGAAAGTCCAAGTAATCAAATATTAGTTGAAAAATCACTCATCGGATGGAAGGAGTTTGAACTAGAGGTAATGAGAGATACTGCAGACAATGTCGTAATAGTTTGCAGTATTGAAAATTTAGACCCAATGGGTGTCCACACCGGAGATTCGATTACCGTAGCTCCTGCACAGACCTTAACAGATAAGGAGTATCAGAGGTTGCGGGATTTGTCATTGAAGATTATTAGGGAGGTGGGAGTTGAAACAGGAGGGAGTAATATTCAATTTGCAATAAATCCATCTAATGGAGAAGTAATTGTTATAGAAATGAATCCACGTGTAAGTAGATCCTCTGCCTTGGCAAGTAAAGCAACTGGATTCCCCATAGCTAAGATTGCAGCTTTATTATCTGTTGGCTATACACTTGATGAGATTATTAATGACATTACAAAAAAAACACCTGCATGTTTCGAGCCATCAATTGATTATGTAGTTACTAAGATCCCAAGATTTGCTTTTGAAAAGTTTAAAGGTTCTTCTAATACTTTAAGCACTGCTATGAAATCTGTTGGTGAGTCAATGGCAATAGGTCGTTCTTTTGAAGAATCATTTCAGAAAGCATTAAGGTCATTAGAAGTAGGTGTTTTTGGATGGGAATGTCATTCACAAGATGAATTTAAAGATGAGAGTCAAATTAAAAATAGTTTAAGAAACCCTACATCTGAAAGAATTCTCCTAATTAAAAAAGCTATGCAGCTTGGGATAACTGATAACTATATTAAAGAAGTTACAAATATAGATTTATGGTTTATCGAAAAATTACGTAATATCTTTAATTTTGAAAATGATTTTTTGAAAGATAAAGAACTTTATACTCTAGATAGGGATTTGATGTTACATGCTAAACAATTAGGCTTTTCAGATCAACAGATAGCAAAGTTAACTAATTCTGAGTTTTTTGAAGTAAGAAGATGTAGAAAAAAACTTAATATAATTCCAATTTATAAAACTGTTGACACTTGTTCAGCAGAATTCTCATCCTCAACTCCCTATTGTTATTCAACTTACGAAGAATCTTTCATTAATTCTAATTCTCAAACTTTTGATAGCGAGATTTCAGAAAATAATAAATCCAAAAAAATTATGATTTTAGGAGGAGGTCCAAACAGAATTGGTCAGGGAATAGAATTTGATTACTGTTGTTGTCATGCATCATATCAAGCTTCTGCAAATGGTTATAAAACAATAATGGTTAATAGTAATCCTGAAACTGTATCAACAGATTATGATACGAGCGATATTTTATATTTTGAACCTGTAACTTTGGAGGATGTGCTTAACATAATAGAAGCTGAAAATCCTTATGGTTTGATTGTTCAATTTGGAGGTCAAACTCCACTGAAATTATCATTACCTTTATTTGAATGGCTTAAATCTAATGATGGGATCAGAACTGGATCAAAAATTCTTGGTACTTCTCCAATATCTATAGATTTAGCAGAAGATAGAGAGGAATTTACCAAAATTCTTGAAGAATTATGCATTAGACAACCTTTAAACGGTATTGCACGTAATCAAAATGAAGCAGAAATAGTAGCAAAAAATATAGGATTCCCCTTGGTTGTAAGACCTTCTTATGTTTTAGGTGGAAGGGCAATGGAAATTGTTAAAGATGAGAATGAATTATCGAGATACATTTCTGAAGCAGTTAAAGTATCACCTGATCATCCTATCCTTCTTGATCAATATTTGAATAATGCAATTGAGATAGATGTTGATGCTTTATGCGATTCAGAGGGCTCTGTTGTAATTGCTGGCCTTATGGAACATGTGGAACCTGCAGGAATTCATTCAGGAGATTCAGCTTGTTGCTTACCATCCATTTCTCTTTCAACATCCACAATAGAAAATGTAAGGAAATGGACTAAATCAATTGCACAAAGATTAAATGTTGTTGGTTTAATTAATTTGCAATTTGCAGTAATTAATACAAATATTGGAAATAAATTATTTATTCTCGAAGCAAATCCAAGAGCATCCAGGACAATTCCATTTGTCTCAAAAGCCATAGGTAAACCAGTTGCAAAATTAGCTACTCAGTTAATGCAAGGTTCTACATTAGAAGATCTAAATTTTACAGAAGAATGTTCTCCAAAATATCAGGCAGTAAAAGAGGCCGTTTTACCTTTTAAAAGATTTCCTGGGTCTGATACATTACTTGGCCCTGAAATGAGATCTACTGGTGAAGTAATGGGTTTAGCTAAAGATTTTGGAATTGCTTATGCCAAGTCGGAATTGGCAGCAGGTAATGGTGTCCCTTTAGAAGGAGTTGCTTTTTTATCTACAAATGATTTAGATAAAAAAAATCTTGACGAAGTTGCTAGAGAACTTTTGAATTTAGGATTTAAATTAATCGCAACAAAAGGTACAGCTTCATATTTGGTAAATTTAGGAATTCAAGTTGAAGAAGTACTAAAAGTTCATGAAGGAAGACCAAATATTGAGGACCTAATTCGTTCGGGACTTGTTCAATTAATAATTAATACTCCAATTGGCTCACTGGCTCTTCATGATGATGCTTATTTAAGACGTGCTGCCCTAGAATATAATATCCCAACTTTTACAACTATTCCTGGAGCGAAGGCAGCCATTAAGGCAATCAAAGCTTTGCAATGCAATAAAATTAATACTTACTCTCTACAGGAAATCCATAATTATTAAAATTTTATTCTAGGTTTTTTAGTTTTTCTCTTAATTGGTTAACTAGAGAGTTTCGACTAATTGAAAGTAATTTGAGAGTATCTTGATGCATCTTAAGTTGTGTCTCCGCTATTTGTAGTTCTTTTATAGATTCTTTTATTTCATTAGAAAGTTCATTTATGAAATATTTTTTGCCTTCAAAGGTTAAAACTGGATTCGCAGAGTCATTTGTATTTTCACTCATGGATTTATTTTTTAATAAATAAAATAGAACTATAATTTTTTAATCAACTGTTTTTCACATAATTCTTTATAAATTCCAGGTTTATTTATTAAATCAATGTGTTTCCCTACTTCAATAATTTCACCTTTATCGAAAACAACTATTTTATTGGCTTCTTGAGTAGTGGCTAATCTATGAGCTATTACAATAACTGTTCTATCTTTCATAGCTCTATTAAGTCCTTTTTGTACTTCAGATTCTGATTCTGCATCTAACGCACTTGTGGCCTCATCTAATAGAAGAATTGATGGGTTCCCAATTATTGCTCTTGCAATTGCTATCCTCTGGATCTGACCACCTGAGAAATTTGATCCTCTTTCAGTTATCTCAGTTTCATATTTCTTAGGAAGCTTTTGAATGAAGTTGTGAGCGTTTGCTTTTCTAGCTGATTCTATAACTTCTTCTTTGGTGAAATTTCTGCCCATTCTTATTACATCAATAATTGTTCCTGAAAACAAAAAAGGCTGTTGTTGTACTAATGCAATGTTTTTTCTAATATCTTTTGTATTTAATATTTTGAGATTTTTATCATCTATCAAAATGTCTCCATAATTTGGGGTTATAAACTTTAATATCAAAGCCAACATTGTACTTTTGCCAGCTCCAGAAGCTCCAACAAATGCTGTAACTTCCCCTCTTTTAATTTCTAGATTGATATTTTTAAGTACTTGATTATCTTTTTTGTAAGCGAAATTTACTTTCTTGAAACTTATTTTACCTTCAATATTGAATATCCTTCGTAAATTTTCTTTATCATCTTCGACAGGTTCTTGATTTATGTTTTTCAACCTTTTTATTGAGGCTTCTGCCTGTTTATAGTCATTAAAATTTGTACTTATATGGCTTATTGGATCAATAAGCATTAATATTGCTGCAAAAAAACTACTAAATTCTTGGCTTGTTAGAAGACCTAGATTGATTCTTGCGGCTCCTAAACCTAATATTGCTAATATTCCAAATGCTTCAACAAATCCTACAACTGGATGTTGAAATGCAAGTAGTTTTAATGTTTTATATTTTGCTTTTTTATTTGTACTTAATCTTTTATAAAATCTTGTTAAAATCCAATTTTCTGCAGCAAAAGCTCTTATCGTGGACATTCCATTTATAGATTCACCTATTAAACCTGCTAAATTACTCGTTGATTCTTGACTTTTTTCGGATGCTTTTAAAACTCTTCTTCCAAAACGGTTAACTGAAAGAATAATCAATGGTGCTAAAACAAAAGTTGATACTGTTAGTGACCAGTCTAAATAAAACATATAGATTATTACCGCTAACAACTGTAAAGTGCATGGAATAGTATCTTGAGCTGTTTTATAAATAACTTCGCTTACCCTGTCTGCATCTTCTGTAAGTCTATATGTAATGTCCCCGGCTGAAATATTTTCAACAGAATTCATCTTTATTTTTTGAATTCTGCTAAATAAATTTCCTCTCATCACTTCACTAATTTCTAAAGATGGTTTTGCTATGAATACATCCTGTCCAAATTGAGCAGTTTTCTGAACTAAAAACACAAATAAAGACTTAATTATTATGCTAGAAACTTTTGAGAGATCACCTGACCCAATTGCTGGAATTAAGTTTCCAGCTAAATAAGCTAATAAAGGCCAACAAGCTACGTAAATAAGCATGCATATAAAACCTTTGATAAACTTATTTGAATATGGTCTGACTGGTGGTATTAGTCTCAAGATATTATTTATTTAATTGTTTATCCTACTTTATCAATATCTTTGGGTATAAAAAACAATGAAATTAGATCAATTCTTAAAATGGAAAAATTTGGTATCTTCTGGTGGCGAAGCAAAAATTTTTATTAAATCCGGTTCTGTTAGGGTCAATGGTGTAATTGAGACTAGGAGAGGAAGAAAGTTAAACAAGGGAGACAAAGTAATATTTCTAAAAAATGAATTAATTTTTGAATAGTTAGCTTATTCAACTCACTTTGTATTAGTATATTTTTCTTGGAGATAGTATTTTGAGAAAATCTGTAATTGCTGGTAATTGGAAAATGCACATGACTTGTGCTGAAGCTAAATCTTATTTAGAAGAGTTTATTCCTTTAATAAAAAAGATAAAAAACGATCGTAAAGTTGTTATTGCTCCACCTTTCACAGCTATTTCAACTTTTTCTGTTCATTCTGATTTTGATTATTTAGATATTTCTAGTCAAAATATCCATTGGGAAGATCAAGGAGCATTTACTGCAGAAATATCTCCAAAAATGCTTCTTGAACATGGTGTCTCTTATGCAATTGTTGGACATAGTGAACCAAGGAAATATTTTAGTGAAAGTGATGAACAAATTAATAAAAGAGCAGTTTTTGCTCAATCTAGTGGACTTACTCCAATAGTTTGTGTAGGAGAAACATTAAAACAAAGAGAGAGAGGAGAAGCTGATAGAGTTATTACTAGACAGGTTGAACAAGGATTAGAAAATACAGATCCATCTAATTTAATTGTTGCCTATGAACCAATATGGGCTATTGGCACTGGTAAAACATGTGAGGCAGAAGACGCTAATAAGATATGTTCTATGATTCGGAAATTAATAGGATTTGATGATGTAATTATTCAATATGGAGGATCTGTTAAACCTAATAATATTGACGAAATCATGTCAATGAGTGATATAGATGGGGTGTTAGTTGGAGGGGCTTCATTAGATCCCCATACTTTCGCGAGAATTGCAAATTATCAATAAGAAAAATCCATGGCCAAAAGGCTGGGGCCAAAAAACTTCAATTATGGGAGTTATTAATTTAACTCCTGATTCATTTAGTGATGGTGGGGAATTAAACTCTTCAGAAAAAGTTTTAGATCAAGTAAATCATTTCTTGGTCAATGGTGTCGATGTTATTGATCTTGGTGCTCAAAGTACGAGACCTGGAGCTGAAGAAGTTGGATCTAGTGTAGAAATAAAAAGATTGATCCCACATTTAAAATTAATAAAATCCGAATTTCCAGATGTTTTAGTTTCTATTGATACTTTTAATTCTGAAGTGGCTTACGAAGCTCTTTTAAATGGTGCTAATTGGATAAATGATGTCACGGGAGGAAGAAGAGATATAAAAATTTTGGATGTTGTATCAAAATACAACTGTCCATTCGTCATTACTCATAGTCGTGGCAATAGTCAAAATATGAACCGACTCTCTAATTACCAAAATGTATTGAGTGATGTTAAGTGCTCGCTTGATAATTTAATAAAGAATGCTTTAGATAAAAATATATCTGAAAAAAATATAATAGTGGATCCTGGAATTGGTTTTTCAAAGGATATCAATCATAATTTGGAAATCTTGAGAAACTTAGATGTATTTAAAAAATGGAATTTTCCAATTTTGATAGGTGCATCTAGGAAGAGATTTATAGGAGAAATTTTGAATGAGAAAAATCCAAAAGAAAGGGATATAGGAACTCTTGCAATAAGTTGTCTTTGTTCTCAATTTAATATTGACATTGTGAGAGTTCATAACGTCAAAATAAATTATCAAATCCTGAAAGTAGCTGATAGGATTTACCGAAAATAATAAATTTATTATTCTTTAACTCCTTCGATTTTATCCTCTACCTCTTGGTATAGTTCTTTCAACTGTTCTATATTCTCGTCTGAAGTTTCCCAATATCCCCTTCCATTGACTTCTAGCAATGTTCCAACAATCCTTCTGAAACTATTAGGATTAAGATCCATTAATCTTTTCCTCATCTCTTCGTCATTTATAAATGTTTCATTAGTTTCTTCATATACAAAATTATCTACTTGACCACTTGTCGCACTCCAACCAAGAGTGTAATTAAGTCTGTTAGAAAGTTCTCTAACTCCTTCGTAGCCAGATTTGAGCATACCTTCATACCACTTAGGATTTAAAAGCTTTGTTCTTGAGTCTAATCTGATAGTTTCTCCAAGTGTTCTAACTTGAGCATTAGAAGTAGTTGTATCCGCAATGTAGCTACTTGGTTCTTTCCCGTCATCTCTTAAAGTCTTGATCAATTTTGTTGGATCGGAATCAAAATAATGACTCACATCTGTTAATGAAATCTCTGAAGAGTCAAGGTTTTGAAATGTAACATCTGCTGTTTTCATTACTGACTCAAATACCTCTCTTTTTTGATTCATCTCACCTGGATTATCGGCATTAAAAGCATATGTTTTGCGAGATAAATACATTTCTTGTAATTCATTTTCTTCCTCCCATGTTGAATTTTCTACGGCTAAATTCACATTTGAACTGTAACTTCCACTTGCATTAGAAAATACTCTCGCTGAAGCTTCTCTGATAGAAGTGCCTTCTTTTTCTGCTTGTTCTAGTGAATGTTTCCTAACAAAATTAGAATCCAATGGTTCATCAGCTTCAGCTGCTAATTTGACTGCCTGATCTATTAATGCCATTTGATTGATAAATAGATCTCTAAATACTCCTGAACAGTTAACTACTACATCTATTCTTGGCCTGCCTAATTCTTCTAAGGGGATTAATTCTAGTTTGTTAATTCTTCCAACAGAATCTGGTTTTGGTTTTACCCCAACAAACCATAAAATTTGTGCCAGTGATTCTCCGTATGTTTTTATGTTATCAGTACCCCATAAAACACAAGCTATTGTTTCAGGCCAAGTTCCTTGCTCTTCTTTTTGTCTTTCAATTAACTTGTCAACGACAGACTTCGCTGCAGCTACTGCTGCTGTAGTTGGGATTGATTGAGGATCAAGTGCATGGATATTTTTACCACTTGGCAAAACACCTGGATTTCTTATGGGATCTCCACCTGGTCCAGGTAAAACATAATTTCCATCTAGAGCTTTGATAAGGCTATCCATTTCTTTATCTGCGCAAACTTGTTCCAGACAGAAAAGTAAGTAATCAAATAATTTATTTAATTCCTTCTGATTAACTTCATTAAATCCATTTAATGTGCAGACTCTTAGCCAAGGAGTAGGTAAATTTAGACCAAAAACTTTAAGTAAATCGAAAAGTTTGGAAAGAAGTGATTTTTCTAAATAAACTCTGCCATCAACTATTTTTAATGAGTTGACCATCGCAAAAATCGACTCTCTTGCTGTCTTTATGATTTTTTCATTTAACTCTACAAATTTAAGTTCACCTTTATTATTACCATCATAAATTTGTTCAATAGTTAGACCTATGGATTCTGCGAGTAATCCAGGAAGAGATCTTAATCTTTCTTGTTCTCTCTCCAAAGATGCAATATTTACAAGAGTTGCAACAGCTTCTTCTGCTGTTGGAGCTTCTCCAATAGTATGCAGACCACAAGGTAATAATCTACTTTCAATTTCCATCAATTGTTTATAGACATTACCAACAAATAAATCTCTTTCATCTATTGAAAGATCTTCTACGTCTTTTGAAGGTAGCTCTACATCTTTGTCAAGGTTACATTGTTTAGAAGTCTCAACTATTGCATTAACAATTTGAATACCCCTGCTATTTTCTCTTAATTGTTGATAAGAACCAACGAGTTCACTTAGTTCTTTAAGTCCTTTATAAAGTCCTGCATTTTCCGCTGGAGGAGTAAGATAACTAATAGTTGAAGCATATCCTCTTCTCTTGGCAATTGTTGCTTCAGATGGATTATTGGCGGCATAGTAATACAAATTAGGCAATGATCCAATGAGAGAATCCGGATAGCAAGTTTCACTCATGCCCATCTGCTTCCCAGGCATAAATTCAAGTGAGCCGTGAGTTCCAAAATGAAGAACAGCATCAGCCCCCCAGATTTTTTCTACATATGTGTAATAAGCAGCAAAACCATGATGAGGACTAGCACTTCTTGAATAGAGCAATCTCATGGGATCACCTTCATAACCGAATGTAGGTTGAACTCCTATAAAAACATTTCCAAAATGTTTTCCATAGATAAGAAGGTTTTGTCCGTCACTATTAAGGTTCCCAGGAGGTTTACCCCAGTTTTCTTCAAGTCTTTGTGAATATGGAGTGAACTCTTCGTATTCTTTTACTGACATCTTATGAGCAATATTTAACTCTGGAGAGCCATCCATCGCTTCAGGGTTGTTAATTACTTTTTCCATTAATTCTTTTGAATTACTTGGAAGTTCATCTATTTGATACCCTTTCGATTTCATTTCAAGAAGTACTCTATAAATTGAACCAAAAACATTCAAATATGCTGCCGTACCAACATTTCCTTTGTCTGGTGGGAAACTAAATACTGTGATGGCTAATTTTTTATTCTTTCTTTGTTTAACTCTTAAAGACGACCATTTTATTGCTCTTTCAGCTATTACATCAACTCGATCTTGGAGCGTATGCGCCTTACCTGTAGCATCATCACGACCTGAGAGAATAATAGGTTCAATAGCACCGTCAAGCTCAGGAATTGCAATCTGAAGTGCTACCTGAACTGGGTGCAACCCTAGATCACTATCTTCCCATTCTTGTGTGGTTTGGAAGACTAATGGAAGTGCAACCATATAGGGTCTGTTTAACCTTTTTAGGGCTTCAATAGCTTTAGGATGATCTTGTCTTGCTGGCCCACCAACTAGTGCAAATCCTGTTAGAGATACAACTCCGTCTACTATAGGTTGATCCTTATTTATAGAATCATAATAAAATTCATTAACTGGTTTAGAAAAATCTAGACCTCCGCAGAAAATAGGTAGTACTCTCGCACCTCTGTATTCCAATTCTTGAATAACAGCAACGTAATGAGCATCATCTCCCGTAACGATATGACTCCTTTGAAGCACTAAACCTATTGTTGGAGTTTTGTCATCTTTAGAATTAATATCTTTCCTATTATTTTCCCAATTTTGATATTCTTTAAGACTTTCAAACATGCAAGGAGCAAGAGGATGCCATATTCCTAAATCTGGGAATGTTTCTGGGTCTTGTATTTTGAATTCTTTTAATTGATCTTTTATGATTTCTGAAACAGCATACTTTTCAGAAATCATTAATAAGAAGTTTTTTAAGTTCTCAGTGGTACCACCTAACCAGTACTGAAAACTCAGAATAAATGTTCTAGCATCTTGAGCTTTTTCTACTGGTAGATATTTAAGTATTGAAGGTAGTGTATTTAATAACTTCAACATTGAATCTTGGAAACTTGCTCCATCAGATTCTTTTTTCTTTTTTATTAAATCTCCAATAATACTTTTAGATTGACCAAGTTGGGCCATGCTAAATGAACCTAACTTATTTAATCTCATTACCTCTGGCATGGAGGGAAAAACTATTGATGCTTTTAGTTTGTCTTTAAATGGAGATACTGCATCAACCACTTTTTGAGCAAGATCTTCAATGAAAATTAGAGAAGCTACAAATATATCTGCATTAGCTATATCTTCTTTAAAATCTTCAAAATTACTATCATTCCTAAGTTCTTCGATAAGATAGCCACTAAGGTCAATACCTATTGGCCCATTCATTTTATTTATTGACTTTGCAGCTTCCGTTAAGGAATTTTGGTATTGTGGCTCAAGGACAACATAAACTGCTTTTATTACAACTTTGTGTTTGTTATCCTCAACAGGAGATACTCTGCGGTTTGCTGAGCGGACCTGCGTAAACATTGATTTTCTTTAAGTATTTCTACCAGCCTACGAATGAAAAGACGTTATTGTGTGCAATATAAATAGCGTGTAACAACCTTTAAAAAAAATTATTTAAAAAAAATGATTGAAAATTCTAAAAAACCCATACCAGTACTAGTTTCCGGAGCTTTAGGCAGAATGGGTAGCGAAGTTGTTAATACTGTATTAAATTCTACAGATTGTGAACTTGTCGCAGCAATCGACATAAACGATAAGAACAATGGCTCAAATATTTCTGAATTATTGAAAGTAAAAAATTGTGATATTTTTGTTTCAAATGATTTTGAAGGGACTTTATGTTCCGTTAGTCAAAATTATAGGAATGAAAAAATCAAACCTGTTTTGGTTGATTTTACTCATCCTGATTCTGTATATGAAAATACCAGATCAGCGATTGCATATGGGGTATCACCAGTAGTAGGAACTACAGGTCTAAGCCCTTCGCAAATACAAGATTTGTCTGTTTTTGCTCAGAAAGCATCGGTTGGTTGTGCAATAATTCCTAATTTTTCAGTAGGTATGGTTCTTCTTCAGCAGGCGGCATCTGTAGCTGCAAGGTTTTACGACAATATTGAATTAATTGAGATGCATCATAATCAAAAAGCTGATTCTCCTAGTGGGACGTGTATAAAAACTGCAGAAATGATTGAAGAATATCCAAAGAAATTTAATCAGAATTTAGTAAAAGAGTCTGAGTCATTGAGAGGTGTACGTGGTGGGCTCAGAGATTCAGGAATTAATATACATTCTGTACGATTACCAGGATTACTCGCTCATCAATTAGTAATTATGGGATCTCCAGGTGAAACTTACACAATTAAACATGACACTATTGATAGAAAAGCATATATGCCAGGAGTTTTACAGGCTATTAGAAAAATTGGTAATTATGAAACTTTAGTTTACGGACTTGAAAAATTGATTTTTTAAAATGATAATTCCAATTAATTCAAGTCAAATTTCAAAACTTATTCCTGCAGTTGGTACAGGAAGTCAATTTAAGTACGCGTTGGGGAATCCTAGAAAAATTCTTCAAAGAGTAATAGTTTCTTCAATTGGTGGATTTATCTCATTAATTATTAGTTCGACTGGAGATCAAACAAATAATTTCTGGTTATTCCTATGTGTAGGTTTCTTTTTGTATATCATCTGGGGCCCTATTCTTGAATCAAGTAGAAGAAACTTGCAATTAAGAAAGTATAAATTTTTTTCTATATTTGACGGCTATGTATCAGATATCTATAAAACAGAAAAGATTGAAAGTTCAAGAGAACAATCTAATAGGCAAGGTCGATTAGAAGTTATAGAAAATAAAAGGACTTGGTTAGTACTTGAATTAGAAGATGAAGATGGTTATTTGGAAAAATTAAGTTTTCCTTTGGAAAATAGGCACAGTCAAATTAGGGTGGGTTCGAGTATTAGATGTTTATTAACATCTGATAACCGTAATTTTGACAGAGATTTTTATTTGACCGATGCTTGGCTTCCTGAAATTAACTTATGGGTTGGTGAGTACCCCTATTTATTAAGACCGGCATTTGAGGAAATTTGCTATATTTATCTGAATAGATAGTTGATATTTATAGAATACGATGAAAAATAATTTCAATTTTAAAATTGTTGGATCAGGTCCCACAGGTTTATTACTTTCAATTGCACTTTCAAAATTTGATTGCAATATTTTTTTAACTGATTTATTAACAAAAGATAGATTAATTGATAAAGATAAAACTTATGCAATTACTCACTCAACAAGAAAAATTTTATCTAAATTCAGACTTTGGGAAAAATTAGAACCATTTTTATTTGGCTTTGATACCCTTTCAATTTCAGATAGCGTAACTTCTGCTTTAACCAATTTATCAACTTCTGACTTAGATGATGATATAAGTTCTGCCGAAAATATTGGCTGGGTAGTTAAACATTCGGATCTCATGAACGTTTTTTTTCAAGAGATTGACAATCATGAAAATATTTTTTTCATGACACCACAGAGATTGTTACGTAAAAAAATATTATTTGATTATCAATTCTTTTCAACAGGAGCAAACTCACTTGATAAAAAATTTATAGATTTTGTTGATATAAAAAAATCTTATTGTCAGTCTTGTTTAACTTTTAAAGTTTCTCTTAGAGGTCATTGTGAAAAACGAGCTTATGAAATTTTTAGAAAAGAAGGCCCGCTTGCATTATTACCTTTAGAAAAAAACTTATATCAAGTAATTTGGACTTCCAGTACATTAAAGGCACTTGAAAGGTTGAATTCTGACAAGAATTTTTTAATGGATAATTTATCAACAATCTTGCCTAATGAATTTAAGTTGGACCAAATAATTGGCGAATGTAATATTTTTCCTGTTTCATTATCCTTAAATTTACCAGTTTTAAATTTTAAAAAATTAGTTTTTGTAGGAGATGCATTTCATACATTTCATCCTGTTGGTGGTCAGGGTCTAAATACTTGCTGGAGAGATGTTAATACTATTTATGATCTTTTTAATAAAAACACTGCTATTACTAAATTGCAATTGATATTATTTAAATTTAAGTATTTTTCAAGCAGAATTTTAGATATTATTGTCACTATTTTTATAACTGACTCGTTGATATCAATTTTTGCTAATCGAAACGTTTTTTTATTTCCAATAAGGAAATTTTCATTTTTACTTTTAAATAAATTTCTTTTTACAAGAAAATTAGTCCTTAATCAAATGACTAAATCTCTCATTTACTCAAGTATTAAATAGTATTCATGAATAATTATTTATCTAGAGAAATGATAATTTATTTATTTAATGTATTAGGTTTAGATGAATCTACTATTGAACTTGCTATAAAATTATCTATAAAAAATAACACTCCATTACCAATATTATTATGGAGTTATGGAATGCTAACTATTGAAGAACTAGATAAGTTATATTCATTTTTATTTCAAAAATTGGATTAATAATTCTGTTATAATTTACTTATATCTTAATCGAGAACAATTACAGATTTAACTATTGGAAATCAGGTTTCCAGACAATCTATAGAGAAGCTAGATTTATTATTATTAATCCTAGAAACTATTGATTTAAATGGAATTCAAACCCTTTACGCTTTGTCAAATAGACTTGATTTAAATGATGTTCTGCCAAATAAAATTACTATTTGGAAATTAAGGAATAATAATCCATTGAGAAAATCTTTTGTTAAAAACAACATTAAAGTAAACGAATTAGATGCTTTAATTAAAATCACCGTTGAAATGTCTAAATATTTATATCCTTATATCAGAGAGATACTAAATTCTAAGGAAGATATTAAAGAGAATTCAATTATTTGGAATGATTTTAATAAGAGATTTATTGAGTTGATTAAAGAGAGATTTAATGTAGATAGTATGAGAGTGAAAAAGCTTTTAAATCAAGCTGAAAATGATGAGATTATAATAAAATTTTTGCTTATTTTATCTTTTTCTATTTCAAATCAGGGTTATCAAAAGTTGAAGAATTTTTTATACGATTTTTAATATGATGCAAAATAAATTAACATTTCATCAATCTTCAGTAAGTCTCGAAATAATCGGATTGCCAGATTATTCCAATAATGAAAATAAAGATCAAATATCTATAATTTCTCAATGGAAATTAACCATAGTTGATAAACCACTTATTGAAGGCAAAATTGAACATTTAGGGCCTATTATGGATGCTTTTTATATTTATTCAAATCTTTTAATCAAAAACGAAATTCCAATATATGAGTCTAAATTAATCGATATAAAGGCCGATAATCTCCACATACATAATATTGTTCTCAAGAGCTCTAAGGCAAATGTAAAGCCTTTAGTTCTAAAGATTGGTAATTCATTGCTTTCAGATACTATAAATTGTTTTGATCAGTTAAATGAATCTCCAAAAGTAAGAATTAAGAAAACTTTTATAACTACTAACATTCCTAAAAAATTAAGATTTGGGTTAAATAATAAAGTTAAATTTTTCAATTTATTTATTCCACCTTTGATTGCAATTTGCTCTTTAATTCTATTCTCTTCTACTTTTATTTATTTTTATAGTCCTTTTGAAAATATAGAAGAAAAAGAACTTAATAAATTCTGAATAAAGAGCAATTAGCATCTTAAATACAATCACGATACTATGGGATAATTTCTTTTCAGAGTTTTTCAAATTTATTCTTTATCCTTTGATCTTTGATGTATGGCTGAATTAAATATCCCAAATTTGAATATTAAAACTGATAAATATATTTTTAAAAAAAAATTAAATTTAAGAAGAAAATCTAAAAGAAGACTATTCACTGAATCTTTCTTTTTGTTTATTTTGAGTGTTTTATTAGTTTATATAAATTATTTAATTCCTAATAAAAATTTGCTGTTACAAAGTCTACCCTCGACAATTAATAAATCTTTTTTATTATTAATTGAACTCTTTTCATATCTCTATGAGATATTTTTAGTGATTTTTATTTTTGTATCATCTTTTATTGCTCTTATTTTAATGGTAGGTTCATTTAATAGGTTATTTAAAGTCTCTAAGAGAAAGTCAAAACAAATTGTTTATAAATAATTTCAAACAGGTTGCATTAGGCCACCACTTCCTGAATCAGAGTCATCATCATCATTTTCTGTTTCCTCTCCAAATAATGCAAATATGCCTAGTAAAATTGATGATAGAATAATTGATAGGGGTAAAATCGAAGTTTGAAATCCGACGTCTATATATTCACCCATAAAATAAATAAATTTTTATAAACCTAACCGAATTCAAACTGTTTCGCGAATTTTAAATAATTATTTAATAATTTATTCTCTTTTGATAAGTTCTTTATCGATATTCATTATTTCTCTTTCAAAAGACCCAAACCATAACATTAGTTGATCAATTTGATTTTGAATTTCAGTTGCACCTAACCCCCTTATAGTGATGGTAGATAATTGTTCGCCTTCATTAAAATTAAATTTATTTTGAACACTACTTGCCAATGAATTTTTAAGAATTTTAAAAGTAGAATTTTTTAATTTTGTCTCTATCAAGATGTTTGGCTTTTTGAGCTTGATTTTATTAAAACCACATTTTTTAGCTAGTAATTTTAGTCTCATTATCATAATTAGGGACTCAACTGGTTTGGGTAAATTTCCATATCTATTTACCCAGTCTGTAGCTAATTCAGTTAATTCATTATTATTTGTACATTCAGTAGCAGATTTGTAAGCCTCAAGCTTCTCTTCTCTGTTTAATATCCATGTTGCAGGTATAAATGCATTTATTGGCAGATCAATTTGAGTGTCGTTAACTTCAGGTATTTCTTGCCCACTGATTTCTGAAATAGCCTCATGGAGCATTTCTATATATAAATCATATCCAATAGCATTAACCTTTCCACTTTGTTCTTCTCCTAGTAAACTACCAACACCTCGTATTTCCATATCTTTCATTGCCAGTTGGTATCCACTACCTAGTTCTGAAAAGTCTTTTATTGCTTTCAATCTTTGTTTTGCAGCGTCATTTATTTTATTTATATTTGGATAAAATAACCAAGCATGTGCTTGTATTCCGCTTCTACCAACTCTTCCTCTAAGTTGATAAAGTTGCGAAAGGCCAAATTTGTGAGAATCTTCAATAATGATTGTATTTACTTTAGGGATGTCTAATCCACTTTCAATTATCGTTGTGCATATCATTAGATCTACTTCTCCATTATTAAAAGCAATCATTGCATTTTCAAGCTCTGTTTCGTTCATTTGCCCATGAGCAACAATAAATTTTAAGCTGGAAAACATATTTTTTAATTTGTTTACAGCTTGATCTATATCAGAAATTCTTGGAAGAACATAAAAAATTTGACCTCCCCTATCAAGTTCTTGATTAATTGCAGTTCTTATTACATCCATATCTATTTCAGATAAATATGTTTTTATTGATCTTCTTGATGGCGGAGGAGTATTTAGTAAGCTCATTTGTCTCAGTCCAGATAAGCTCATATAAAGAGTTCTTGGAATTGGAGTTGCGGAAAGAGTTAAAACGTCTATGTTGGTTTTGATTTTTTTTATTTTCTCCTTTTGCCTTACTCCAAATCTTTGTTCTTCATCAATAACTAGTAGTCCTAAGTTTTTAATTTCTATTTCTTTTCCTAAAATTTGGTGCGTTGCTACAACTAAATCAATTTTGTTATTTTTCAAACCTGCATAGATTTCCTTTCTTTCATGAATGGTTTTGAATCTATTGAGTAGTGATACTTTTATTGGGTAAGGTGAAAATCTATTATTTATTGTTCTCCAATGCTGCTGAGCTAGGATTGTTGTCGGTGCTAGTAATATTACCTGTTTGCCTGATGTAATAGCCTTAAAAATAGCCCGAATAGCTACTTCTGTTTTGCCAAATCCTACATCTCCACAAACTAGCCTGTCCATGGGTTTATCGCTTTCCATATCAGATTTTATTTCTTCTACAGCAGTAATTTGGTCAGGTGTTGGTTGATAAGGGAATGATTCCTCTAATTCATCTTGCCAAGGACCATCTTCTGGGTAAATGTAACCCTTTAATTTTTCTCTCTTTGCATAAAGTTTTAAAATATCGATAGCTACTTTTTTGATTTGTTTCTTATTTTTTTCTTTTATTTTTTCCCATTCTGTCCCTCCTAATTTATTTATTTTCGGCTTTATTTTTCCGCTTGATCTATATCTGTTAACACTACCAAGTTGATCAGCGGCAACACTTATCTTCCCATCTTGATACTGAATGACTAGATAATCTCTTGAATCTCCAGTTATATTTATTTTTTCTATTTTTAAAAATTTTCCTATCCCATGATTTTTATGAACTATAAAATCACCGGGACTAATCTTATTTACATTTATATTTGAATTGACACTTCTTTTTTTTCTTCTTATAAATACATTGTTAAAAAGAGATTGTTGTGAAAATAATTCTTTATCTGTTATCAGGACAACTTTCCATATAGGAAGATAAAACCCCTCGATTTCGTAATTGTTCTTATTTTTTAAAATTAGAGGTGTTGAATTATTAATTGACTTATATGCTTCATCAATATCATTAGGATTGTTTAGGAAGTTTGCATTACATTCGTGCTCAAAAAGTAAAGTCCTTGTTCTTAATGGTTGTGCTGATAATATCCATACTTTTTCGTTATTTTTTATATTTTTATTTATATCGTTGGATAATTTACCTACATTTTTAGAGTATGAATTTATTCTTTTATCGTTTAACAAAAATCTATTTTCAATATTGATTTTAGATTCAAATTCATAAAATTTTATTAAATTAAAATTTCCTAGTGAATTTAATATTTCGTCAAACTTTAAATGCAAATTAGGTTTGGCCTCTAAATTAATGTCATTATTTTTAAGGTTCTCATTTAATTCATACGTACAATTATCAAAATTACTTTCTGAATCAAGATACCAATTATTAGCAAATTTTTTACAATCTTCTAATTCATCAATTACAAGAATTGTTTCCCTATTTAAAAAATCTATTATGTTTGAGGGTTCTTCTGCAATTATTCCTAAATAACGATCAAGATTATTTTTATTTATATCTTCTGAATTAAAAAGATTGTTCTTAGATAAATTATTTAACTTATCTTTTATTAGCAAATCAAATCCAGCCTGTATTATTTCAATATTATTTATACTTTCTAATGTTTTCTGTGTATTGGGATCATATTCTCTTATTTTCTCAATTACATTATCAAAAAATTCTAATCTTATAGGAAACTCATTATTGACAGGATAAATATCTATTATTTCCCCTCTCCTACTCCAGAATCCTTCTGTAGAAGTTACATTATCCTTCGTATAACCGAGCAAAGTAAGTTTATTTGCTAATTCTGGAATCTCGATTTGAACTCCTTTTTGCAAATCTAACTTGTTTTCAATTAATAGGTTTTTATTTAATAAATGAGGTTGTAGTGATCTTTCAGTTGATATAACAATATTAAGTTCATTTTTCTCTTTGTTTATTAATTTGGATAAAACAGTAAGCTGACTAAATTCGATCTCTTTGGATTTATTAATTGATGAGTATGGTAGATGTTCTGTTGGAGGATAATATAAAACTGCTTTATCATTTATACTTTCAAAATAACCAATCCATTTGTAAGCAATTTCTACATTAGGACAAATTAATAATATATTTTTCTTCTCTTTTTTTGCGATGCTATCTAAGATTATTGATTTTGCATATCTACTTGAACCAACAATATTTAATTCATTATTTTTTGAAATTCTTTTTATTAATTCAGAAGTAATTTGTGAGTTTGAAATATAATCAACTAAAGTATTTAAACTCATTTATAGTTATCAATCTTGATTACAAATATCCGGTATATTATATTAGATTTTATAGTGATTGTGAATAATATTTGATGGATTCAGTAGCAATAAATTCCTTTATACCCACACTAGATCAGGTAGACAGTTGGTACGAAATCTTTACACTTTTACCAATATTAATTGCTCTAGAATTATTATTATCAGCAGATAATGCTGTCGCACTAGCTTCTCTTACTAAATCACTCGACAGTTCAGAATTAAGGACCAGAGCCTTAAATATTGGTATAACGATATCTTTATTATTCAGAATTATTCTCATATTATTATCTAACGTTCTTCTAAGGTATATTCTTATTAGGGTTTTTGCTGGTTTTTATTTAATATACCTATTCTTCTCTAATGTTTTTTTTAATTCAGATATAGAAAATGCTGAAAATGGGAAAGACAACATTAACAATAATTTTAGGTTCTTAAGAGTTGTAGCCCTTCTTTCAATTACTGATTTTGCTTTTTCCATAGATAGTATCACTACTGCAGTAGCTATCAGTGATCAATACATACTAATTATATTTGGAGCAGTGATTGGAGTATTAGCCTTAAGATTTACATCGGGGATTTTTCTAAAACTTCTTGATATATTTTCTAGATTAGAAACAGCCGGATATGTAGCAATTTTGATAGTTGGGATTAAACTTTTACTAAATACGTTAATTAAAGAATCTATTCTTCCAGACTATTATTTTTATTTTTTGATTCTTTTTGCTTTCATTTGGGGATTCTCTAAAAAAGAATCTAAAACTTAATTATGAGAGATATTCACCAACTGATGGCTTTAGCTGTTGTATCAATTGCTTATTGCTAGAAATGTTTTTGCCTTCAAGTTTTGCTTCTAACAAAATAATCGGTTCAGTTTTAGTTGAAATTATTATTCCTTCATTTTCTATTACAGCAAGAATAATACCTGGTCTTGAATAATTGCTCATGAAAAGGTATTTTTCATTTTTAATTTCATCACTACTCAAAACTTTGATTTTAAGTATTTTTAGGTTCTTACCTCTAAAAGTTGTATTTGCTCGTGGGTATAATCCTTTTATTTTTTGAGAAATTTCAATTGCCTCATTACCCCAATCAACTCTAAAGTCTGATTTTTCAATCATTCTTGCGTAAGTAATTTCTCTTCCAAGGGAATTTTGTTTTGTTAATTGAAAATTAGTATTTTTATAAATATTTTCTTCGAGTATTGATGTGGCATTTAAAAATAATTTTGCAGATAAAATACTAAGTTTTTCCGAAAGTGTATTTAAATTATCGTCATTACCAATTTTTATTTTTTCTTCCAATAATAAGTCGCCTGTATCTAGTCCCTCATCCATTTTCATAATTCCTACACCAGTAAATTCATCGCCTTTTATTAGTGACCATTGTAATGGGGCTGCACCACGCCATCTTGGAAGTAATGAAGCATGTGCGTTCCACGATCCAAATTTTGGGATTTCCAATATCTCTTTGGGTAATATTTTCCCGTAAGCTATAACAATAAATAAATCACAAGATAGTGATTTAAGTTCATTTATAAAATCTATATTGTCCCTGATTTTTGTTGGAGTATAAATTTTTATAGATTCTTGCTCGGCAAAGCTTTTAACAGGTGAGGATATTAATTTATTTCCCCTAGATCTTTTCTTATCGGGTTGGCTAACTACTCCAATTACCTCATGCTTAGATTTAATAAAAATGTCAAGGCTCGCAATTGAATATTCAGGTGTTCCCCAGAATATAATTCTCACGCGTCACCAGTTATTGATAATTCATCTACCCATATATGTGGAGAAATTCCACTTGTTGTTACTTCTTGGTTTGATTCAATATTTACAATATTCTTCAGAAGATATTTGATATCCCCCGCTACAGTTGCAGATTCTATTGAGATTTTTTTACCATTTTTATAGAGCCATCCGTCAAATGGAAGAGAGAATGAACCTTGACTTGCTCTGACACCTGCGTGGATTGCATTTAATTCTTCAATATAAATAAATTCTCCCTCATAATTAGAGTGATCTAATGATGTTTTTAGATCTGAGATTTCCTCTGATTTCTCAACTACTATCCAATCTGGAGATACTGAGACTTTTGATCCTAGTCCAGCGTGTCCTGTGGGGATTGTTTTAAATATTCTTGCAGTTGATTCGGAATGTATAAAATTTTCAAGTCTCCCTTTGTTAATTAAACATAATCTTTTGGTAGGAGTTCCCTCTCCATCAAATGGTGATGAAGAAATATTTTTTTCGTGAAGACCATCATCATAAATATTAAGTGCTTCTGTTGAAAGTTTCTCTCCAATAGAATTTTTATTAGATAAGCTAACTCCATCTAAAATGCTTCTAGCATTAAACATTGAACTAAAGGCATTAATGATCGTTAAAAAAGACTCTGGGGAAAAACATATTAAATACTTATCAGTTTTAATAGATGAATAATTTAAGTGAGAAATTGTTTTATTAGAAGCGTCTTTGATACACGACTCTATATCTATATCTTCAACTCCATATCCAAGTTTTATAGAACCCGAGCTACGAGGTTTCTTATTTTTCTCTTCTGCTCTTGCATATAAATAAAGTGCAGCTTGACTTTTGGTATAACTCCGAAAGGCACCATCACTATTTGCATAAACTCTCTCATAAAAACTCTCTGATAGACCATTATACGGAACAGATTTTATGGATTCATGGCTTTCTAATAGTTTTACTTCCGCTTCTCTTAAAAGAGTAAGTAATTTTTTTATTCCAACAGGATTTCTTTTTTTTGAGTCATTAACTTCAATAGGATTCTTGGCTAGTGGTGAGAATTCTGTTCTTTCATTCTTGTTGCCAAAATCTGATGCAATATTTGCTTGATTTAGAGCTTTTTTAATACCAGATTCACTGATATCACTAGTTGTTGTAATACCAACTAAATTAGATTCGTTCCAAACTCTTATAGTTAAAATTTGTTTTTGTGATGCCTTAAGTTGTTTAGCCTCACCTTTATCTACTTGCACAGAATAATCATTAGAAAAGCTTGCACCATAATCCCATTTTTTAAGATTTAGAGAATCTGCAGCTTCAGAGATTTGAATAGTTAATTCTTTTGCATTCATATCCTATCTTCCGCCAACAGTGATTGAATCAACCTTTATATGAGGTTGGCCAACAGTTACGTTGACACTTCCACTGATAGATCCACAAAATCCAGGAGCTAATTCGAGGTCATTTCCGCACATTGATATTTTTGGCATAACTTCTTTAGCCTCACCAATCAATGTTGCTCCCTTTACTGGATTAGTTAATTTTCCATTTTTAATAAGATATCCCTCTTCTACAGCAAAATTAAATTGTCCTGTAGCACCTACACTTCCACCACCCATTGATTTGCAGTAAAGACCATCACTAATACTATTGATTAAATCCTCTTTCGAGTGCTCACCTTTAGCTATATAGGTATTTCTCATTCGTGAAGCTGCTGCAAAAGAATAATTTTGTCTTCTTCCACTTCCTGTTCTTTTATGGCCAGTTCTTAATTCACCTGCCCTGTCGGATATGAATTTTTTTAAAATTCCATCTTTTATAAGAACTGATTTTTCGGGTTCCATACCTTCATCATCTACTGATAATGAACCAAAGGATCCTTCTGAAATTCCTTCATCTATTGCTGTTACAGATTCATGTGCAATTTTTTTATTCAATTTATTCTCAAATGGTGTTGTTCCTCTCTCTATTTGAGTCGTTTCAAGTAAATGACCGCAGGCTTCGTGGAATATAACGCCACCAAATTTATTAGCTAATACAACAGGCATTTGTCCCGCTTCGACGTAATCGGCATACAACATGTTCATTGAGCTTTCGAATACATCATTAGCTGCTTTTTCGTGATCCCATAATCTGAATTCATGAGGCATTCCTGAGGATCCAAATCTTCTACTTCCACTAGATCTATATTGGGCATCACTAGCAATCACGTTGAGTCCAACTGTTTGATGCAACCTAATATCTGAGACATAGGTTCCATCGCTGGAGGCTATAATTACTTCCTGCAGATTTCTTGAGTAACTTCCTTTTCTAGTTATTATTTTATTATTTTTTTTAAGAGAATTTGTGCTAACTAATAGTTTTTCACTTATCTCATGAATTGATGGGACTTCATTAATCCATTTTTTCTTGGATAAACTATAGTCCCTATGTTTATCTAGACCGTTAAATACTTCTATTTTTTTATTATCTGTTATGTCTAACATCTCAATAGCCTGAGATACCGACCTCATCAAGCCATTCTTTGTTAAATCATTTGTACTTACAAATCCATCCTTTGTATCTTTGAAGATTCTAATACCAGCACCCCTTCCAAATGATGGACTTACACTGGTAATGAAATCCTCTTCAGCTAGAACACTTGAGTTGTCTGTATTCTCTATAAATATTTCTACAAAGTCAGCCCCAAGTCCAATACCATAGAAAATAATTTCTTCTAATAAATCTTTATTGCAACTCCCAAAAATGATTTCATTTGGTTTGATTTGTGACGAAAGCATATGACTTTATAAATCTTCTCTGTATAAAAGATTATCTAATCGAAGGTTGGAAATCTTTACTATCAAGAGGTTTTAATAAGTATAGTCTTAATAACTGGTAACCGTTTGATAAATATTTAGGTAATTTTTTAAGAGTTTTAGATACTTTATTTCCATCACTGCTTGCTATATTGGAAAGAATCTTATTATTCTCTACTATTTTATCTAATCTTCCATAAAAAGATTTATCATAAACGTCCATTACTACAGGGAAAACTCTAGCTGCCGTTTCATTTGTTTTATTAATAACAAACTGGTCGTAATCTTTAGCATCTAAACCTAGTGAACTGTAGAAATCTTTTTTAATTCCCAAATCCCTTGCATACATAGTTGCGAATACAGCTAATAGAAAAAACCTAGACCATAACTTAGATGTTAATGGAAGATTATTCAAAAAATATCTAAATCTATGGAAGTAGTCAAATAATGGGTGTGTAAAGGTAGAGCCGCCAATAGTAATTTTTTGACTTAAAGATTTAACAGTACGAGGCTGTGCTTTCATCAGTGCATCAAAGAAATCTCCATGTCTATTTTCATCCTGACACCAATTTTCAAAATAATTAAATAGTGGAAAAATTTTGCTATCTGGATTTTTTTCAAGATGCCTATAAATTGCAATGTATCTCCAATAGCCTATTTTTTCAGATAAATAAGTAGCGTAAAAAATACTTCTTGGTGGGAAATAGGTGTAATCCTTGTTCGCTGTTAAAAAACCTAAATCTAACTGTAATCCAAAATCACTCATAGATTTATTCAAGAAACCTGCATGTCTAGCTTCGTCTCTGGCCATATGGGCAAAACATTCAGCAAGAAGAGGGTTTTTGTCTTTAATCCTTTTGCTAAGTTCCTTGTAAAGTAAAAAACCTGAAAATTCTGAAGTACAACTACCCTCGAGAAAGTCAACAAAAAGCTCTCTTGTCTCAGGATCTAATTGTTCTGCAGCACCTTCAAATTCACTATTTCTTACAAAATGATGTCTATTGTAATCTTTCCTAAATTCCTCACATATAGCCTCCAATTCCTCCTCGTTTATTGATAAATCCATATTTTCCATAGCCTCAAAGTCTGTTGTATAGAATCTTGGGGACAAAATTGTTTCTTTTGCTGGTTTCTTTCCATTATTAATATCTTTTTTATTTTTTTGATTCAACAGTTGATTGAGCCATTTTTTATTCGGTTTATTAATACTATTATTTACTATGATTTGTATTTTCGAGGGAAAAGTTAACTTGGTGTTATTGTTTTTCTAATTAACTCCTATTAACTTTTGACCATTCAATCTTTGAATTACTCTTGAAATTATTAATTTTAGGGTTATCCTCTTTTCGTCAATAAGAAAAGATTCAATAATACTGGGTTGTTGATTAGGTTTTGATAAAGAAATACTTTTTAATGAACTAATGTCATCCTTCTCAAAGGATAACCAAAAGTTGCATGTATCTTTAATTTCACAATTTATTACCCAACATTTATCTCCAGCAATAGGTCTAATTGAGTTAGTGAGCTTAATATTGTTTATTTCTAGTCCTCTTTGATTAATTTCCTCAGTAAGTGAAGGAATTAGGTGTATGTTAATAAATTCTTGGAAAGGCTTTTTCTCTACTGGGAGTTCTTTTTTGGGTTTTGTATTAGTTTTTTCGGGAGTATTAATTTCATTTTTTATAACAACATTATTAGCAGAATCACCATTATTTTTATCCATATTGATGACTTTTTCTGATTTAGGTCCTTTTATTTCCTCAGAGTTTGATTTAGTAGTGTTTTCAGATGTTTCTTTATTTACTTTATTATTTTTGTCTAAATTTTCTTCCATAAAAAAAACTATTTATTCTATTATAAATTAAAAAAACGTTTTTTAATTCATTTATTTTTTACCAGTCATTATCAGCATTATCCCAGTCATCTTCATTATCTTGATTTGAATAACTTTGATCTTTTTTTAAATTATTATTATTCATATTTTTGACTACTCTGTAATTAACAGAAATTGTTGGTTGAGTATCTCTAATATCCCTTTGTGGGGGCATCTCAAAGGTTGGTTCCATTTCTTCCTCATTATTAGATAATACGAAATCATCTTCTACATTTTCAATAGTTTTCTTTCTGAAACTAGTACTTGTTATTGTTGTATTCAATAAAGTGCTTACAAATAAACCAGAAAAAAATGAAATACTTATTAACTTCCCT
>MWOR01000175.1 GCA_002025865.1 Prochlorococcus sp. HOT208_60m_813I02
AAAGAAATTGATATAGAAATATCCAGTCTCCAATCTGAGAGTAAAAAGTTAAGCAAATTGATCGGTCAAGAAATTAGCAAATCTAAAAACAATGATTCTCAAGAAGTAAATAATTTAAAGAAAAAAGGAAATGAATACAGAACCAAAATTTCAGAATTTGAAGAGAAAAAAAGAACCTTAGATAAAAATATATATTATGAAATTTGTAATTTACCAAATTTACCTAGCAAAGATGCTCCCATTGGAAAAGATGAAACCCATAATATCCAAGTAAAAACTTGGGGAGATCCGTTTGTAACAGAAAATCTTAAATCTCACTGGGAAATAGGCGAAGGTCTTAATATTTTTGACTCTGTCAAATCAACTAAAATATCCAAAAGTCGTTTTATTACACTTATTGGTAATGGGGCCAGATTAGAGAGGGCATTAATAAATTTTATGCTCGACATGCATACTAACAATGGTTATTTGGAGTTAATGCCTCCAGCTTTAGTAAATACAGAAAGTCTTACCGGATCTGGTCAATTACCTAAATTTTCAAATGAAAGTTTTAAGTGTTCTAATGACGACTTATGGCTTTCTCCCACTGCTGAAGTTGGATTTTCTCTTATTAATTTTTGATCTAACACTATTTTTTTTAATACCTTAATTAAAATAATTAATCTAAATTCAATATTAGGGATTTTTGACTAAAAATTAACTAAATTAATGATTCCTAACTTACGGATTATTTCTAAATAACATTTTTATTGCTAAGAAGCGGATCGAGCTCGCCCTGTAGATGACCATTCTTTAAGTAAATTAATTTGCTCCTTGGCTGTTCTTGATAAGGGAACTAATTCAGAAACTGCCTTTATTAAGTCTTTCTCCATAAGTTCTCTATTTTCAGAGAATGAAATATGCATCCCTTCTATGACTGCCTGTTCAAGTTCTGCACCTGAGAATCCATCTGTTCTATCGATGATAGTGGAAAGAGGAAAACTGTAACTTGGTCTTCTTTTTTTTAAATGCAAATCCAGAATACTTAACCTTTCTTCAGAATTTGGCAAATCAAGAAAAAATATCTCATCAAATCTACCTTTCCTTAACAATTCGGCAGGAAGCTTATCTATAGCATTAGCGGTAGCTATAACAAATACGGCGGATTCTTTTTCAGCCATCCAAGTTAGCAAACTTGCCAAAACCCTTTGACTCGTTCCTCCATCACTTCTGGCATCGCCACCGAAGCCCTTGTCAATTTCATCGATCCAAAGGATGCAAGGAGACATGGCCTCAGCTCTTAATATCGCTTCTCTTGTTCTTGCCTCGCTTGAACCAACAAGGCTAGAAAATAGTCTTCCAACATCTAACCTAAGCAGCGGCATCGACCAACTCTTAGAAATTGATTTTGCGGTTAGTGATTTACCTGTTCCTTGAGCTCCAAGGAGTAAGACTCCCTTGGGAATAGGTAATCCATAGTCTCTAGCTTCTTTAGAAAAGGCCCTGTATCTTTGAGTAAGCCAAACTTTTAAAACATTTAAACCCCCAATATCATCTTCACTTGATTTAGCATCGAAAAATTCTAAAATTTCACTTCTTGCGATTACTTGTTTTTTCTCTTCAAGAATATCTTTAATATCTTCTTTACTTATTTTCCCTCTTTGAGCAAGGGCCTTTGCTGTGACTTGCTTTACTTTTATTTCGGTAAGTCCACTTGAAGCTATAGAAAGTTCGTTTAAGTCTTGTTCCTCTAGATTTGAATTGGTATTGATAGCAATTTGTTTTATTAGATTTTTCAGTTCTCTTTGATTGGGTAAAGGTAAATTTACAATTGCCATTAATTCATCCAAATCTTCTGATGATGGAAATAAATGAGAACTAATAATTAAACTATGACTAGTTTTTTTAAGTGCTGAGGATAGTTCTTTAATAGTTCTATTGATAGATGGATCATCATAAAATTTATGAAAGTCTTTAACTAATAAAACCGTTGAAATTTCAGAATTTAGTTCTTTTAGCCAAGTAAGTACCCCTAACGGATTATTAGAAAATTTACCTTCATCATTTATTAATCCTTTTATACCGCTTACACAATCCCAGGAAACAAATCTTTTTATGTTTAGTCTTTCACAAGAAAAATTAACTAATTTTTCTAATCTTTCCTCTTCTTTAGTCCTGATCCAAATTAATGAGGTTCTTGATTTTATAAGTAATTCTAAATTTCTACACCAAGAATTCATTATTTAAGATTAAGACTATTTTTTACTGTTAGGTTCGAAAGGTAATCTTTTATCTGAGATAGTTGAAGCTGAAGTTGTTATTACTTCATTTTTTGCTAATAACTGTTGATCCAAAATTTTCTGTAGATTCTCAGGAAGAGCTTCTTTATTAAGCAGAAAAGTCTGAAATGCCTGGAAAATATTTGCAACAACCATGTAGAGCAAGACTCCAGCTGGTAATGGGAAAAATAGAAACATTCCAGTAATCATAACTGGTGTAATTTTATTCGCTGTTGATTGCTGTGGATTCGCAGGCATCCCCTGACTTGATAAAACTTGAGAGAGAAGTAAGGTTAATCCAAAGGCACCAACTAATGCAGCAATATCCCAATTAATTGCCCCATCTACATAAAAACCAACTTGACCAAGAGCTTTAATAAATAAGAAACCACTTTTAGCAGCTAGACCAGGGATTTTCGCCTCAATTGTTGCATCACCTGGTTTAATTGCTGTTACTGTACCGTCTTGGGAAACTTTAAGATTTTCGGATCCTTTAGAAACCGTCCGAGTGGGGAGAAATTTAGATCCGTTGTCGTATTTAGATAAAACTTCCGAATAGCTATTGCCATTTGTTGTTTGTAAATTTACTTTTATTGATTCTTCTGTTCCTAATTTTGTTCCACTAGAGATAGTGGCTACTACAGGAAAATGTGATTTTTCTGTGATGAATATAGAGTGTCGTGGTGATTTATAAGGTTTTGGATCAATTGCTGCTACTTGATCCTGTGGGACGACCTTGAGATTTATGTTGTAGGGGACATCAGCGAATGGAGAGCCTCTTAGGGTCGCAAACAATGCAAATAACACAGGCATTTGGACAATCAAGGGTAGGCAACCTGCGAGGGGACTGCCAAATTCATTCATTAATTTTCCAAGTTCTTCTTGCTGTTTCTTTGGATCACCTGAAAACTTAGATTTTATTTCTGCTTGTCTTTTTTGCATTACTGGTTGGGCAATCTTCATCCTCCTTGCGCTTCTAATGGAACCAGCGCTTAGAGGAAAAAGTGCAATTCTAATTACGACTGTCAATGCAACAATCGCTAAACCATAACTAGGGACTAAACCGTAGAAAAAATCTAGAATCGGGATAAGTAGTTTTTCAGAAATGAACCCTATCACGATATTAAAGAGAGTGTAATTTTAATAGACATTTTATTTTACAGGAAAAAAAGATTTTTGTAATTAATTTATTTAGGATTTAGTAGCAAATCCTTCTACCTCGTTGAGATTTGGTAATTGTGATCTTTTATTTATATTCTCTTCAATAAATTTTTGCTTTTCTCTGAATGAAGGTAGTGATTTCATTTCAACCTTTGATCCATCGTTAAGGATAAGAACCATGTCACCATATGAACCGAATCCCCTTGGAATAGATCTGATTTCTTCAATGTTACTTAATGAGACTTGTGTTTTGTTCTTGCCAAACCAGCCACCATCAATTGTAATTCTTTTATTTGTAATTTTATATCTCAACCACAATGCTCTAACTATTGCGGCGAAGGTAAATGGCAAGCCAAGTAGGGTTATTCCTGCTAGTAGATTTATTATTAAATCACTTTTAGCAGGACCGCCTTCATAAAAGTTTTCTTCATTCATGTTAATCATTTGATTAGACGAGATTTGAACATTAAGTTTTGAAATTCCTCCAAAAGTCTGCTTTTATCATTGCAGAAATCCCCAAATTTAAGGTTAACAAGTAACCAATAAGGTTTGTGGTTATTAATTTTTTGAATGTTTGTTAATAACCACTCTTGTAGAATTCTTCTTATTTTATTTCTTTCTACAGCTTTTTTTGAAACTTTTTTGCTGATTGCAATTGCAACCCTAAAATTATTTGAGGTACTTTTGAATTTATGCGTTAAGAGTATTGCTGGATTTGATCTTGCAACTTTAAATGTCATTAATTTCCCATGATATGTTGTGGAATTTTTATGTATATAATTAAAAGTCCTGTGACCTTTTAAACGCATATCCTTTGGTAAGGCCATTTAAATTTGAATTTATACAGCTATTCTTTCTCTACCTTTTTGTCTTCTACTTTTAATAACTCTTCTACCTGTATGAGAACGCATTCTTACTCTAAAACCAGATACACGTTTTCTTTTTCTTGAAGTTCCGCCAAAAGTTCTTTTAGTCATTTGTTTAATTATCCTTATTTAATTTATCATTTAATCGATCACAATAGTCCAGCTTCCTAAATAACTTGAAAATGATTTTCCTTTAGGTTGCCCAAATGAATGAAATTGATATAGTCCTGATTTTGTTGGATTAAAAATTTTAAAGACAATCGCATAACTTTCTTTGTCAGAGGGAATTGGGCTGTAGGGGTAAATATCTAGTGAACGCAAGCCTGATTCATCAGTCTTGATCTCGAAATCAGCTGGAATATCTTCTAAACATTTTGTTCTACCCTCAAACCCACCTATTTTTACTTTGCATAAACTAATTTTTTCATCATTTAGAGTGGATTTAAAAGTCTTAGGAATTGCTATATTAATTTTTAAGAGATCAGTTCTTCTATCAGATCGCCTTAAGAAAAAATAAATTCGATTTCTAAATCTTCTTCTATTTTCTTTTTGAAACCACTTTAGTCTTCTAAAATTATCGTCTTGATCCCACTGGAATTCCAACCCCGCTTTAGCATCTTGGATGTTATTAAAAAATGGAGTTAAAACTAAAATTGTAGGAATAATAAAAAATCTTAAAAATTTAAGATTTAAAGTAAGATTCTTTGTGATTTTTAACATTAAGGGAATAAAATTTTTAAAGGTTGAGTAAGTGCTATTTAATTTAGAGCAAAAAATAATTTTACTTAGGTTAACATCTATCTGTCCTTAATTTTGCAGCACCTCTTAAATAAGGATGCTTTATTGCATAATTTGGTGGCAATAAAACTTGAGCCATTATTCTTATACAAAAATCAACATCATTGGATACGTACATTTGTTGGCAGTCTAAAAAGGCAACTGAATCAAGTCCATTAAATTTCCTTGCAATTGAAGCAGGGAAACATGCATTTAAATCTTTTGTCGCTGTGAATGTAATTGATAGTATGTTCGTCTTGATTAGATTGTTTCGCGAAATTAATTCATCAATTAATTCCACTACGGCAACTTCTATTTCACTAACGGAATTCCCAGATGCTGTAGTAGCCCCACGAATAAATGTAATTTTATAATCATCTTTCATTTTTCAGACATATTGATTTAAGGCTTGTATAACCAAAGTACTTTATTAGATGAGTCAAACTCAAAAAAGATATTATTAATAATTTTCTCAATCATTCTACTGCCAGGAATTAGTCCAAGTATTTTCTTCTTCTTTTTCCCAAATGTTAAGGGTTGAATTTTAGGATCAATATTAACCATTTCTGCGGCTAGCTCCCTTGCAACAAATTCATCTCCAACCGCATCAACAAGACCAAGTTCGAGTGCTTGTGTTCCAGTGAAAATTCTTCCATCAGCAAATTTTCTTACTTCTTCAACAGGTAAATTCCTTCCTTCAGCAACAGCTTCAGTAAATTGTTTGTAACTTTCATCTATAAGCCCTTGGAGTAGGCTTCTACCCTCCTCACTTAAAGGTTTATCTGGAGAAAGTATGTCTTTAAAGACACCGCTTTTAACAGTCTCAAATTTAATACCGATTTTATCTAATAATTCAGATAAATTATTTCCTCTTATAATCACACCAATAGATCCTGTAATTGTGCCTGGATTAGCAACTATTTTGTCAGATGCAACACCAATGTAAACACCTCCTGATGCTGAGATGTTCCCAAAACTAGCAATGACTTTACATCCTTTATCTTTTAGTCTTTTAATAGCAGAGTATATTTCTTGGCTATCCCCAACAGTACCCCCAGGAGAATCAATTCTCACGATTAAAGCAGGAAATTCTCTATCCTCAATTTGTTTAAGAGCTTTAAGGACTGAAACTCTTGTTGAACTTGTAATAGGCTCATCAATTACTATACGAGCTATTCTTTTTTTTGACTTTCGTCTAAAAGGCCAAATCATTCTTTTAAGGTAAATTCATAAAACTACTTTAAAAAGACTATCAGCAGACCTAATGAATTCAATCCTAAATTGGTTTTTAATGATACTCCCTTTTGCACTTTGGGGTACTTCAATGGCGGCAATGACTCCTTTAGTATCTAGTGCTGGGCCTGAGTTTGTGGCTTCTTTAAGATTACTTCCTGCAGGTATTCTTGTTCTAATAACAACATATTTGTTTAGAAGAGATTTAAAAATTTATAAATGCGATTTGAAGTGGTTTTTTGTTTTTACGATTGTTGATGCCACTTTTTTTCAGTTGTTTTTAACTTATGGTATTGAAAAAACTGGAGCAGGTTTAGGTTCTGTTTTAATTGATTCTCAACCGCTTT
>MWOR01000176.1 GCA_002025865.1 Prochlorococcus sp. HOT208_60m_813I02
ATCAATTATTTCATTATCACTATTTAAATGCACACAGAGGCTTATTGCTTCATTCTTTTCACTAATTTTAAATTCAGAATCATTTCTTATGGTTTCACTAAGGTAGTTTTGCCAATCATTTAATAGGGGCAATGATTCAAAGCCTTTAAATAATATTTCTAGAGATTTTTTACTATTTAGATCTACTCTTTCTGCAATATTATTTGTATGTATCCATAATTTAGTAATTTTATTTTTCCCCTGCTCTATATGAATCATTGGGAGCAATGGAGAATTATTAGAATTCCAACTTTTGAATAAATAAGAATTTTTATCTGTAAGGTCTATCCTTTCCCTTTTTTCTATTTTTTTAGACTCAATATGATTTAAATTGTATGATTTAACGATATTGCTTTTAGATAAAACAAAGTCTGTATCATACTCTTCATTATTGTTTAGTTTTAGTTCTTGAACCACATGACCTAGTCCTTCATCTTGACCTATGGGAAATCTATCAATCTCAACTTTTACTATATTCTTGTTGTCTGGTTTGAAAGTATATTTTTTATCCTTTTTTGGAAGTTTAATTTTAGAAAGGATCCTATCGTCTATTGGGATGGCATATACATCATTGTTAATTATTTCAACTTTAGAAAGAAGTATTTGATTTGATCTTTCAAGAATACAATCAACTATTCCTTCAGGTGATCTTCTTCTATAACCCTCTTTTATTATCCTTACTAAAACTTTATCTCCATTCCAGGCATAGTTAAGTAGATTTTCTTTAATATAAATATCCTCTTTCTCTTTTCCCCTTACAGCAAAGCAATAGCCTTTGCTACTACATCTTATTTTGGCGACTAGATGATCACTATCTTTTATGCAGGTATATTCATCATTTTCATTTTTATTAATTATTTCAAGTGTTTCTAGAGCTTTTAAAGCAATGTCTAATTTATCCTTATCAGATTTCTTTGTTATTTTTAATAATCTGCATAATTTTTTATATTCTAACCCTTCTGACTGATTAAGATTATCAATTATCGAAGATGATGTGAACATGATCTAGATGAAATTATAAATTAATTTAGGGGTATACACTTCATTATTACACCTTATTATCCAAGCTTAAAACTAATTATTTTCTTTCTCTTCTTTTTCTTCTTGTTCGATAGTGAAAGAATTTATAAAAAGCCTTATACCTATGATAAAAAATGTAATGGAGGCTATTGACTTAAGAACAACTTCGGGTAAAAAACTCGAAATAGAACCGCCTGTTAATGCTCCTAGTAAACTTGCAAAAACAAGTGCTGAAGAAGATCCTAAAAAAACTGCTAATGGTTTATTTGAAGTGCCGCTTAAAGTTAAAGTAGCTAGTTGAGTTTTGTCACCTAATTCAGCTATGAAAACGGTTAGAAATGTTGATAGTAATAAACTTAAAACCATTTATAAATAATTTTTGAATGTTTCATAAGCTAAAAATATACTTATCAATATCATTAAAGTACCAGTAGATAAAGCAAATTTGCTAGGAGATATTTTTTTTGATACCCATTTACCAATAAGAACTCCTACTATGCTAGAGCTTATTAATGCTAGAGAACTTCCAAGAAAAACGACTATTGGCCTACCCGATTCGGCAGAAAGCATTAGTGTTGCTATCTGAGTTTTATCGCCAAGTTCAGCAATAAAAATTGTTGTAAAAGTCGTTATAAATATTGAAAAAAAACTTTTTTCTAGATTGTTTTCTTTTTTTTCTATTTTACTATTCATTTTCCTGAAACAGCAATTCTAAAAGATTTCATCTCTTTACTTTGGTATCCATAATTTGATGAAATATGTTGTTTGCAGCAATCTATCAAAAATTTATCACCAGATTTCAAATATCCTTTAAATGAAGTTGAAAATTCACTTACACGGCAAAAATGTGGTCTGGTTTCATAAATTAAGCATTTTTTATTTTCTCTGTCCAGGTTTTTACACCAACCGTCTTTAGCCGTCATCGAATTTATCAAAGCTATGTCTTCTTTGTTAAGTTTGTTAGCCAAATCGCTTCTTTCGTTCAAGTCGAATTTACAACAAGCTCCACAATTTTCTATACATGTCCATGATTTCATAATTTAATTCAATCTTGTAACGTATCAGTACAGTTTCATCATTTATTTGTAAAAATAGTATCACAAAACATATTCATTAATCATGGCAACACTTATTCCTTTGGCTGTAGTTGCGTTAGCAGGACCAGCAATAATTGCTCTTGTTTTTTACCGTAAATAAAAGAAATTCTTTTTGGTGACTTATCTGGAGGGTGTTTATTGGGATTTAGATGGGACCATCGCAAATACAGAATTAGAGGCCCATTTACCTGCTTTTAATAAAGCTTTTAATGACCTTGGCATTGATTGGGATTGGGATGCTAATACATACATAAAACTTCTGAAGATAAATGGGGGCAAAAATAGGATTGCTCATTACGCTAAATTTAATAATGATAATTTCTCAGAAGATTTAATTCTCAAAATTCATGAAACAAAGCAGTTTCATTATTTAGAAACTATAAAAAAAAATTGCGTTAGTTTGAAAACTGGTGTTTTTAGATTAATAAATGAATTACATAGAAAAAATGTAAGACAATTTATTGTTACTTCAAGTTCAAGAATTCAAGCCAATCTTCTTGTTGATTATCTTTTTAATGGCTTGAAGCCTTTTGAGTTCATTATTTCAAGCGAAGACGTTGAATTAAAGAAGCCAAATCCATTACCATATTTAAAGGCTGTCCAATTAAGTGGTATAAACAAAAACAACTCAATTGTTTTTGAAGACTCCAATCCAGGATTGATATCTTCCTTGGCAGCTAACTTGCCAACAATTTTTGTTCCCTCAAATATCCCAATTGTTCTTGAGAAAAATATTAAATTAGATTGTATTTTAGACAGTCTTGGTGATCAGAATAATGTGGCAAATGTAATCAAAGGCCCTAAACTAAAAAAATCATACATTGACTATAACTTTCTAAGTGATTATTTAGTGTCTTTTAGTAATGCAAAAAACTAATTTTTCAAGAATTACCTACCAGTTAAATAATTTATTTTTTGGTTTTCTTAGTGATACCTGGAGAACAAAATCTATTGGTCTAATTTCTGTTTTGACAGGTTATTTTTTGTTCGCAAATTTTATTACAAAATTTATATCTGAAGGTAAAAATGAGTTAATAATGGTCCCAATAATTATTATTTTTATTGAAATCATTATAAGAATTAAACCTGCCGCAAGTTCAAAGTTTTATTATCTATGGACCGTAGTTGATAAATTAAGAATTGGTGCAATTTATGCCGTTATACTTGAAGCATTTAAATTAGGATCTTAAAAGCTACTCTTCTTCTTCTTCCTCAATAGGATAAACAAATCCTTGAGCTTTCCCAGTTAAAACTGATTTACCTAAAGATATAGCTTTTTGAGCTGCTATTGCTGCTTTTCCTTTCCAAACAGCGTGCCTTTGGTTCCTTTTGCTCTTTGATTTTTTCTTCTTTGGTACAGCCATTCTGTTTCTTTATTTCCATATAATAATATAACCTTTAACTGGTTATCTCCAAAACTTTTGAGTATATTTTGTTTATATACGGCAATTTTTTAAATAAGCATATATGCTTTATTAATCACTTATAAAGATTAGTGTTTAGATCAAAATTCTCATATTCAGATTCTAAATCAAGTTATTCGGATCTTCTAGAAGATATAGAGACGGGGAAAATAGAATCAATATTTTTCTATCCAAGGCAGAGAGAAATTGATGTTCTGTATAAAAATGGAGATAAATTTAAAATACCTATCCTTTACAACGATCAATTAATCCTTGAAAAGGCTACTGAAAATAAGGTAGAACTAACTATTAACAATAGTAGAAAAGAAGCCTCAGCCGCTAATTCATTCGCATCAATAAGTCTTTTCCTAATTTTCATATTAGCTATAGTCTTAATTTTGAGGAGTACATCAAAATTGGCCTCTAGAGCTTTTGGTTTTACCAAAAATCAATCTAAATTTGTAACTATTGATGATGTAGAAACGAGATTCGATGATGTAGCTGGCGTTCCTGAAGCCGCAGAGGAATTAAAAGAGGTAATAACATTTTTGAAAGAACCAAAGAAATTTGAAGATCTTGGAGCGAAAGTTCCTAAGGGAGTTCTTCTAATAGGCCCACCAGGGACAGGAAAAACATTATTAGCTAAAGCAATTGCTGGTGAATCAGGAGTACCTTTTCTCTCAATATCAGCTTCAGAGTTTGTAGAACTTTTTGTTGGTGTTGGAGCAAGCCGAGTTCGTGATCTGTTCTCTAAGGCTAAGGAAAAATCTCCTTGTATAATTTTTATTGATGAAATTGATTCCATTGGTAGGCAAAGAGGGTCTGGGATCGGAGGTGGAAATGATGAAAGAGAACAAACCCTTAATCAGCTTCTAACTGAATTAGATGGTTTTGCTGATAATTCTGGGATTATTGTTTTAGCAGCAACAAATAGACCAGATATTTTGGATGCAGCATTATTAAGACCAGGTAGATTTGATAGGAAAATTGAAGTAATGCTTCCAGATTTAGATGGAAGAAAAAAAATTCTTTCAGTTCACTCACTTTCTAAACCACTTTCAAGCAAGGTTGACTTAGGATATTGGGCCTCTAGAACAGTCGGATTTTCGGGAGCAGATCTTGCAAACTTGATGAACGAGAGTGCTATTCACTGTGCAAGAGATGAATCTAAATTAATCAATGATCTTCATATAGAAAATGCTCTTGATAAAATTACCATTGGCCTGAGAAGCTCATTAATAACTTCTCCTAATATGAAAAAAATTATTGCTTATAACGAAGTAGGTAGAGCAATTGTATCTGCTGTGAGAAATGGAATTGAATCAGTTGATAAAATTACGATTTTACCTAGATCTGGATCTATAGGAGGATATACAAAAATATGCCCTGAGGAAGATGTAATTTCTAGTGGATTGATTTCAAAAAAATTATTATTTTCAAAAATTGAAATTGCTCTAGCTGGAAGAGCAGCAGAAACGATAGTTTTTGGTGAAGGTGAAATTACACAATGCTCCATAAATGATATCTCTTATGCGACAAATATCGTAAGGGAAATGGTTACAAAATATGGATTTTCAATTATTGGTCCAATTTCAATGGATTCTGATAATAATGAAATGTATTTAGGAGATGGATTATTTAGAAGAAAGCCTCTCATAGCAGAAAATACCAGTTCTAAAATAGATAATGAAATCATAAATATATCTAAAATTTCATTAAATAATTCAATAAAAATATTGAAAAAAAATAGAGTCTTACTAGATAAATTAGTTGATATACTTTTAAATCAAGAAACTATAGATAAAAAAGTTTTTAAATTAACAACTTCGAAATTGTTGAAAGTTTGATTTAATTGCTTTAAATTAAAAAAAATATTTTCTTGATAATTAAAAACAATACAACGAAGTTATTAGTTACACTTTCATTTTTACTTATTCTTCCAATTGTACAAAAACAATGGTTTAATTTGTATTCACTCAATATTAATGATATTTCCTTTTATTTAATCCTTTACTATTTGAGCGGAGCAATATGTCCATCTTTGGTGTATATAAACTCATTAAAAAACTATACAGATTATAGTTTTACTAAGGATAAAATCCATAGTAAAAAAATAATTAAAGGAAAAAGATTATTATTCTTAGTAGCAATAAATTTAATATTTCTCTCTTTCTTAATAGCTGATTATATATATATAAATTTTGATCTTATAGTTAATTTATTTCTTGAAGGAATTAATGTCCCAAAACCGGATATTCCACAGTTATGTTTTTTCATATTTTTAATTTCTATCCTATTAATTTTTAAGAAATCTAGGTTTCTTTTGAAAAAAATAATATTGGTAAATTTTATTTTGATTTCTCTCTATCTTTGGCATCTTCAAATTATTAATATTAGTGTTGATGATCAGTTTCATATTTATAGATATTTTGGTTTAAATGACCTAAATTTAATTAATCTTTTTATCCTAGTCGCAATAGAAATTTCTTTTTATACGTGGTCCTTTTTATCATATAAAACTAATTTGAGCGATTGGATCGTGCCCAAACCTCAGAAAGGGGATGTTATCCCCTTTTTGAATATATTAATTTTTTATTTTTTTATAATTATTTACTACTCATTACTTACTTAAATGTTTCTAATTCTCCTATAGCGCAGAAAAATATTCCTTACTACCTTTTGGGTCCTCTAACATTGTTTTCTCCCCGGGGGTCCAGTTTGCTGGACACACTTCATCGGGGTTTGCCGCAACGTATTGATAGCCTTGAAGAATCCTTAGCGTTTCATCAACATTTCTACCTACAGGAGCCTTGTTAACAGTCGTGTGCATAACTACTCCTTCGGGATTGATAAGAAATAAACCTCTATCAGCCTCCCCATCATCATTTAGAACATTGTAAGCCTGGCAAATTTCTCTTTTTAAGTCAGAAACTAATGGATAGTTAATATCACCTATACCACCTTCATTTCTTGGGGTTTGTATCCAAGCCAAATGACAGTGCTTGCTATCAACTGATACTCCAAGTATTTCCGTATTAAGTGCTGAGAAATCTTGGTATCTATCACTAAATGCAGTGATTTCAGTTGGACATACAAATGTAAAATCTAGTGGGTAAAAGAATAGAACAACCCATTTACCTCTTAGACCTGAAAGTGTAATCTCCTTAAACTCTTGATCATATACTGCTGTAGCACTAAATTCTGGTGCTTCTTGGCCAACTTTTAAGCTCATGAAAAATTTGTCCTTATTTAAATTATGTATGGTCTGTTTGACCGTAATAAGTATTATAATTTTATTAATAATGAATTAGCAAGTTTTTTTTAATTCAATGAAATGGCATTATTCCATTACTAGGAAATTTACAATTTTGAATCACAATAAACTTTTAAAAAATCTCAAAAAGGAGTTAATTAAATATCCCATTAACAGGCTTGATAATAAAAATTCGAATTAAAAGAAATTTTATTTTATTTAAGATTCCTTAAAATTTAACTCTCTATAATTAGAAATATTCTTTTTAATATTTTTAATTATGGCTAAATATATTGAAAGATTAAAGGAAAAAGTTAAAATAAAAAAATTTGATTCTAATCAGCCAATTGGAGCTTGGATTTTTGTTGTAATTTTGAATATAGTTGGATTTGCGGGTTATTTTTACTTAAAGGTAAATCATATACAACTAGGTAGTTAAAAACTTATCTAATTTCCTTCTTAATTGCGCGATAAAAATTTTTTAGTCTTTCATTCCTCGTTAAGTCAGGTAAAGTCCATATTGATTCTGTCTCTGGCAATGGATCTTTGCTCCATTCTTTGAATTCTTCCATTATCGAATCATTATTTAATTTTGATGTATACTTTTTTCGTTTTTTTAAATATTTTCTTATCACTGTAAGATTTGCCTTAATATATTCCCTCATAAAAAAAATTATTCTTATATTAATTTATCATTTAGGATGTTCTTATTTAAAAAAAAAATTAATTAGACATTTTGAACTGCTTGAAAAAGTCCAAACGAATAACCTCCAATTAAGATCCAGCCAAGTACGCTGGATATTATTGTAGATCTTCTATTATGTCTCCTTAAAGCTGATTCAATCATTTCATTAACTTCATCTCTATTAAGGTAATCTTTCTTGGAGTTTTTTTTCATTTTTTTCTTTTTACAATAAACGAATTTATAAGAAACTGAGCTTAAGATATTTTCATATAAGTAAAAGTTTTATTTTTGATGATTTTATAAATATCTTTTATATTTAGCATAAAAAATATAATGAAATTTTTAAAATTATAATATAAAGTATTTGAATTGAAGGATCATAGTTTTTTTACAAACAATGAATATTAATGATAAATCTGTTTTAGAAATGCTTAATAAACTAATTGCCATTAACAGGCTAAATAAAACTCAAATTCTGCAAATGGTGAATTTAGTTTCAATATCAAATGATTTCAATGATTTAAAGGATAATTTGAAATGGGAAAGTTCTAAATCATTCAATCAAAATATTTAAAATACATAAACTCATTGTTTGATAATTATTAATTTTTAAAATTTACATAAGTTATACTAAATAATTAATTCAATTAAATAAGAGTTTTATAAATAATTTATATAAGCAATTCAAATAAATTTTTGATAGTAATTTTCCTTATAAGAAACTTGTTCCTGATTACTATAATTAAGAGTTGTTTTCTTATCCTTGATAAATGATTTAATCAATATTGTAGAAGTGATTATTATTATTAGTATTGTTAGTAAGTCTCCAACAGTAATCCCTCTCTCCTTTAGATTCATGATAAAACATATATTTTGTTTAAATATAACCTTTTTTATTTAATAAACTAATATTTTTTACAAACGTGCCAAATAAACATATGAAGGAAATATAAAAAGAAAATAAAAATATTGAGACTATAACCTTCTAAGTCATATAAAAAAAATAGATAAATTCATAATATGGAAGTCAAAAAAAAAAATTAGTAGTTTTAACACTCCTTATTTTTTCTCTAAAGAGATGATTATCACAAAAAAATCACTTAACGAAAATCAACTCAAATTTACTTATCAAAAACAGTTAATCTCAGATCTAGATAATAAGCACAAGGAATGGCCAAAATCGATTAGCAGTAAATTTTAAAAGCTTTCGTTTATTATATTTAAAAGTTTATTTCTTTTAATTGTAGTTTTTTCTTCCCAATTAAGTGTTATATCATCATTAATGATAGGTTTTGCTTCATAAGATAGATACCAAAGAATAATTCCGACAGGAAATAATAAAATATGCATAGCAAAATTAGTTGACTTAAATCAAATATAGTGCAACACTTATAATGTGCAAGTGTCACACTAATTTTTTTTTATTATGCCCTCTCCCAGGAAGAGAATTGGTTTTTTGCCAAGTGAAGAAGTGCATGAAATTATTGAAAAATTGTGTACAGCTAATGAGTTTAGTCAGTCAAAAGTCACAGGTTTATTGGTTGAAGAAGCGTTAAGGTCTCGAGGTGTGTTAAATGAATCTTATGGTCAAAATCAGAAAAATAATAGGGATTTTATAAACTTTTCTTTTGACCACGAAACATTTTCTGAAAATAATAGTTCTTCACTTAATGTGGACGAATATGCAGTTAATAAAAAAGTATTATCTGATGATATCAAAATGATGCATGAATTTATTGAGTTTAAGTATTTTAAGAAAGTTATGAAGCGAAATAACAACATTATTGAATAAAAAGTGTCACACTATTAATGTTTATATAAGAATGCTTTTCAATGGAATTTAGAAATTAAATAGAGATAAATATTTTTTAATATTTCTAATCAATTTCTTAAAGAAGGATCAATTATAAATTGAATCTTTAAAAATTAAGCGGACTAAATCCTCGTGGAGATATGAACCTTAGCCCGCTATAAAAAAATAGCAATAAAAAAATATAAATACAATAAGTATGTAAAATTACTTTTGATTTAAAATTGTATTATAAAAACTCTAAATATAAATGGCAGTAAGTGAATTAAATGAAGATACACAGGATCAAATATGTGATCTTCTTGAAAATCTTCAGCAAATAGAGAAACTTAAAAATAAAGATATACGAATTTTGCTTGATAAGGTAGTTAGAAAATATGGAGGAAAAGTAGTAAATAAATGAAACACCTATTAATCCCACTATTAGTTCTGCTTCCTTTCTCAAACGTTGTAAATAGCTCCCACTTAAATAATCAGAGAGAACTTATAGTCACCTCAGAAAGCACTAGGGAATCAATCGAGTTGGCAAAATACCTCAAAGATAATGGTGTAGTTAAATATTCAGCATATTGGTGTCCTAATTGCCTTAATCAAAGTGAATTATTTGGTAAGCAAGCTTATAGAGAACTTAATGTGGTTGAATGTGCAAGAGATGGCATAAACAGTCAAACTCAGTTATGTATTGATAAAAAAATTAAAGGGTTTCCCACATGGGAAATAAATGGAAAACTAATTTTAGGTGTACTTTCACTAAAAGAGTTATCAAAGTTGACTGGATTTAAGAATTAAGAAAAATGTAAGATGATTAATGGCTAGATATT
>MWOR01000177.1 GCA_002025865.1 Prochlorococcus sp. HOT208_60m_813I02
TTTGGATTTGAATTATGGGCTGAAAAATTTGTTTCTAATTTAAAAGTAAAAAGAATTACTGTCGCGGAAGATTTGGATCCTATTTTTATCAGTGAAGATTTTTATAAAGGGAAACCCAATCCTCATGCCTGGATTTCTCCAAAAAGAGGGATCCTATACGTAGATATTCTCGTGGATTCTTTATCAGAATTGAGGCCATCCAAAAGGACATTATTTGAAGAAAATGGAAAAATTTATAAAGATAAACTATCTAAAATAGATAAAGAATTCTCACTTTTTATTAATAACTTAAATAAAGACAGGAGGTATCTAGTAAGTTGTGAAGGTGCTTTTTCGTATCTAACAAATGATTATGGATTAGAGGAAGTTTATTTGTGGCCAGTTAATGCTGAGAGTCAAATTACTCCCAAAAAAATGGCAAGAACAATCTCATTAGTTAAAGAAAAAAATGTTCCATCTGTATTTTGCGAGAGTACTGTAAGTAACGAATCTCAAATGGTAGTTGCAAACGAAACTGGGGCTAATTTTGGAGGAAATCTTTTTGTTGATTCATTATCTGATGATAGTGGGCCTGCTAGTTCCTATATAAAAATGCTTGAGCATAATTTGGAATTGATAAAAAAAGGGCTTTATTAAATTATGGAAACAATCAATTATCAAAACTTTAGGATTGAGGCAGAGAATATTTGCGTAGATTACAACGGTAAGGTGGCTTTGTATGATGCTAATTTAAGATTGAAACCTAGCCAGATTTGTGGGTTAGTAGGGATGAATGGGGCTGGTAAAACAACTTTTTTTAATGCTTTAACTGGCTTTGTAAATATTTCAAAGGGAAAAATTAGAATAAATGGAGAGTCTGTAAGATCTGCTCAAAAAGATCAGACAATTGCTTATGTTCCTCAAAATGAGGGAATTGATAGTCAATTTCCAATAAGTGTTTGGGATGTAGTGATGATGGGAAGATATGGTTCTATGAATATTTTTAGGTGTCCGAGAGAGTCTGATGTTCAGGCGGTTAAAGATGCTATTGAGAGAGTTGATCTTACTGATCATTTATCTACACCTATTGGAAACTTATCTGGAGGTCAGAGAAAACGAACTTTTTTAGCTAGAGCAATTGCGCAAAGAGCTTCAATATTACTTCTTGATGAGCCTTTTTCAGGTGTTGATATAAGAACTGAGAAACTTATCTCGGAATTATTTATTCAATTTAAAAATGAGGGGAAAACTATATTATTATCAACTCACGATATGATTCATGTCCGTGAATTTTGTGATTTGGTTCTTTTAATAAATAAAACTGTTGTAGCTTACGGAGAGACCTCTGAAGTGTTTACCCCTGAAAATATTACAACCACTTTTGGAGGGATCTCACCTGATTTCTTGTTTGGACCTGAATCCTAAATTTTGAATATATGGAGCTCTGTTCTTTTTTAACTTTAGATTCATTCATAACTGATCCTTTAACTCATGAATTTATGAGAAAAGCACTTCTTATGAGTTCACTAGTTGCAGCTGTTTGTGGTTTCCTGTCAAGTTATTTGACTCTTAAAGGATGGGCTTTAATGGGAGATGCAGTGTCACATTCAGTAATGCCTGGTGTTGTGGTTGCTTATGCATTAGGTCTTCCTTTCTCATTAGGGGCATTTATTTTCGGAGTTGGGTCTGTAGCATTGATAGGGTTTATTAAGCAGAAATCTAGAGTAAAGGAAGATACTGTAATTGGGTTAGTATTTACTGGATTTTTTGCTCTTGGAATCGTATTGGTTTCTAAGATTAAAAGTAATATTGATCTGCACTCAATTCTTTTTGGTAGTCCATTAGGAATATCACTTTCAGATGTAAAACAAACTATATTTATTTGTTTATTGGTGGTAATCCTTTTATCAATTTTTAGAAAAGATTTAATGCTTTATTGTTTTGATCCTAGGCATGCAAAAACAGTTGGGATTAATGTATTTTTTCTTCATTATTTACTCCTCACATGCTTATCTTTGGCAGCTGTTGTTGGCTTGCAGTCTGTTGGAATTATTTTGGTAGTTGCAATGTTGATTACACCAGGGGCTACAGCATACTTACTTACGGATAAGTTTGATAATATGACAGTAATTTCAGTATTAAGTGCAATTATCTCAAGCCTTATAGGAATCTATGTTAGTTTTTGGTTTGATCTTGAAACAGGTGGATCAATTGTATTGGCACAAACTTTTATTTTTTTATTTGCTTTTTTATTCGCTCCAAGATATGGATTATTTAAGTTAAAGAAATTATTTGCTGGGTATAAATGATAGCGGTGCAAAAAACTTCAAATAAAAAATGGAGTTGGTGGCCATTATTCCCCTTATATCCTTATGGAAAAAAGAAAACAATATTTAGAGAATTAATCCCTGATCAAATATGGTCCTTGGAACAAATACAGGGACTTTATTATGTTGCTGTTCCAATAAGAATGACTGTAATAAAGGTTGATAATGGATTGATGCTAATAAATCCACTGCCTCCGACAAAAGAATTAATAATTGAGTTAGAAAAATTAATTGCTATTCACGGTAAAGTAAAAACAATAATTTTACCGAGTGCCTCTGGACTAGAACATAAAATTGGACTGCCAGCTCTTTCAAGAATTTTTAAAGATGCAGAAATTTGGCTATGTCCTGGACAATGGAGTTTTCCGATAAATCTACCATTAGATTTTTTAGGAATTCCATCAAAAAGATCAAGAATACTGTTTGAGGAAGGTACTCCATATACAAACTCCTTTAAATGGTCTTCATTAGGTCCACTGAATTTAGGACTAGGAAGATATCAGGAGATAAGCTGTTTCCATTACCCTACAAAAACTCTTCATGTAACAGACGCAATAATTGGAATAGACTCCACACCACCTGAGATATTTAATTTTGATCCAACTCCACTTCTTTTTCATTCTAGAGAGAGAGGAGATGAGCCTTTGATTGACACCATCGAACAAAGAAAAAAAGGATGGAAAAGGTTAGTCTTATTTTCATCTTTTTTGAAACCAGGTAAATTAAATATTCCACCTTTAAAAAAAATAATTAAGTATTCATTCAAAAAAGATCTTAGAAATTGGAGATCTCATTTCGGTATTTATCCCTTTTTATGGGACGAAGATTGGGAATCCTCTCTTGTTGAAATAATGGGTAAAGATAATCCTAAGGTTCAAATTGCACCAGTTTTACAAAAATTAATTTTTCCTCGTTCAAAAGAAGTCTTACTTAAATGGTTAGAAAATATCAAGTCTTTTGATGATATGGAATATTTAATTCCAGCTCATTTTACTGCACCTATAAAATTCACAATAGAAGATTGTCAAAAATTAATTAATGAAATTAATTCCCAAAAGTGGGACAAACTTCCTGATGATAATAAATTTCTGATGGGTTTATATAAAAAGTTGTTTGAACTAGGAATAATTCCTGAAGAAGTAAATCTTTAAAAACTATTATTCTTCAATAGACATGTTTTCATCATTTTTAAGAGTTTGTTCAAGCTCTTTTCTTTGCTCAATTTGTCTTAAGAAATATCCTGTCATCATTGCAGAAGATAATAAATTGGCGATGTTGTCTTTTGAAGATGTAATTTTTACGTCAAATTGATCTGAAGGAAGAATTCCAAGAAGGCCTTGAACATTATGTCTAATAATTTCTTGAATATCTTCACTAGCTGATTTTGCGATTCTTTGCAAAACTTCTGGAGATTGTTTTTGTAAATATTGGATTAAATCATTCTCATCGTTTGGATCATTATTTTCAGTAGCAAGAAATTCTGGATTAAACATTTCTACAACTTCAAGATATAAAAACACTACAACATCACGTACCCATTAATCTAAATTATTAAGGGCAGGGAACCGAATAGGTCCAATTTTATTAAACGGCCAATATCTAAAAATAGCTTTACCAATAACCTTTTCATATGGTAAAAAGCCCCAAATATGTGAGTCCATACTGTTATTTCTATTATCTCCCATCACCCATAATGAATCTTCTGGGACAATAAAAGGCCCTATAGAATAATTAATATTTTTATCAAAAACGTAATTTTTTTGAGCGATATCATTTAAGTAAAGGTTACCCTCTCTTACTTCTACCTTGTCTCCAGGTATTCCAATTACCCTTTTTATTAGTGCAGTATCTGCTTCATAACCAGCATTAATTAATTGTTCAGGAACGTTAAAAACAACTATTTTATTTTTTAATTTTGAAAGATTTGATTTAGATATGATTTTGGGGGTTACTTTCTCAACAAGAATTTTATCTTGTATTTGAAGAGTTGGGAGCATTGAACCGGATGGGATCCATCTTGGCTCTATGACCTGCCATCGTATAATTAAAGCTATAGATATCCAGATTAAAAGATTTTTTAAATCCTTTAGTATTGAATTTCTTTTTTCTTGAGTTGTAGACATGTTTTATTTAATTCAGTTATAAGGAAAATCCCAAAGCATTTATATAAATTATGACATCATCTATTGAATGCAAAAATTTTCTTAGAAGTTTACAACTTTTAAATCTTCTTATAAAAATAGGAGTTCAAAATTTAATATTATGTCCTGGAAGTAGATCGGCACCTTTAGCAATTGCTGCTGGAGAATTAAACAAATTAGGACTGGTAAATATTTTCAATTCAATAGATGAGAGATCTGCGGGATTCCACTCTCTTGGGATTTCTGCCGCCTCAGGTAATCTTTCTTTAGTTATTACCACTTCTGGAACTGCCGTAAGTAACTTATTGCCAGCAGCAGTTGAGGCAGACCGATCTTGTAAAGGTATTATATTTCTTACTGCAGATAGACCCTTAAGATTAAAAGATTGTGGCGCTAATCAAACAGTTAATCAAGAAGATTTTTTGAGTTCAGTCTGCAGAAGGGTTTTAAGTACAAATCCAAATGGACTTCATGAAACAAAAGAAAATGAAATCTTGAATTTAGTTCGAACTATTGATAAACAAATATCAATTTTCTCTGGTCCTATTCATTTAAATATTCCTATCAATAAGCCTTTAGGTATTTCATTTTTAAATAAAAAAAATGTTTTAGAGGTTTTTGAAAGCATTTATTTAAAGAAAAAATATATATTTCAGGAAGTTGAAATAAAGTCTGATAAAAACAAATTCTTTGAAATTTCAGAAAATTTAAATTTAGATGAATCCGGCATTATTTTGGTAGGTCCCTATCAAGGTTCCATAAATGATTTAACTTCTTTCAATAAGTCTTTAGAACGATTACAAAAGATAACTGGTTGGCCAGTATTTGCTGACCCTGTTTCAGGTGTTTATTCTGGTTTGAGAGGACTAGTAGTGAATTGGGAATTAGTCTTAAGAAAAAATAAAAATTCAATAATTTTTTCAAGTTGCCAACATCTGCTCCCTTTTATAAGAATAGAATCACCTTTTTTTGTAGATTTGTTTATCTCTTTAGGTACATCTTTAATATTATTTAAAACTAAAAATTTTTTCTTATCTTTTAAATAATTGGTGTAAATTTTTTCATTTTTTTTATCGCAAATAAATAAACACTTTTCTATATCTGAATTATTTATTAAGTTAAATATTTCTTTATGATACTTTTCAGATTCT
>MWOR01000178.1 GCA_002025865.1 Prochlorococcus sp. HOT208_60m_813I02
TCTAAAAAAATTGTAGAGAAGGTAAAGATAAAATATTTTGCTAACAGGCTTATTCGTAAATCTTAAATAAAAATAATTTTTTTAATTACTAAAAGGATTAAGCCACAGAAGAAAAAAATAATAATTTATTATAAGTAAAAAATACTTACAATGAGCATAAGCAAAATTTTAAATTCTCTTGAAAAATCCTGGGAAAGAGATGATATTCTTTTAAATATAAAGAAGGGGTTAGGGACAGATGAGATAGTTAATAAATTTCTTATGAAAAACGAAAGACAAATTAAAGAATTAAATTCTTTATTAAGACCAGAAGATATTGAATTATTAAATCAAGTAGAAAAACTCTCAACTTGCGAATCTAAATTGATAAATGAGATTAAAAATTTAAATTACTTAGAAAATAATGAAAATCATCACATTATGAATAAAAAAAAGATTGTGCCATCTAATAGAGTTTCTTTCAACAAAATTAGTTCATTCATGATTAATTGGAGTAACAAATTTGTAGTCATTGCTTTACTAACAATTTCAGCCTTAGCTTTATCAAAACAAGCGTGGGCATAATTAGCTAAATTAACTACATTGTAAGAGATGTAGTTTTGAGAACTAAACAAGAATATTTAATTAGATATAAAGATGGAAATCTTTATTGTGAACTTGCTGATATTTGGATTGATCCAAGCAAGCCAGTAAAAAAGGCATTAATAACTCATGCTCATTTTGATCACTTTACATTTGGATGTGAAGAATACATTTCTACTAAGGAAACTGCGATACTTCTTAAAGAAAGAGTTGGAGATAATATCAAAATTAAGACTTTTGAATATGGAGAAGTATTTAAGATAAATGGCATTAATATTTCTTTTCATCCATCAGGTCACATCCTTGGATCAAGTCAAATAGGGTTTATTTTTGCTGAAGAAAAATGGCTAATTTCAGGGGACTTTAAGCTTCAAAAAGATCAGACTTGTAAACAATATGAAATAGTAAAAACTGATTATTTAATAAGCGAATGTACTTTTGGTTTGCCAATATTTAAGTGGGATGAATCAAATAAAATAGCAAATGATATTTCAAAATGGATAACTAATTCACCGGAAAAAACTTCTTTACTTTTCTGCTATTCACTTGGAAAAGCTCAGAGATTGTTAAACGAAATTAGTCAAACAAATTTTAAAGGCAATATTTATTCTCATGAGAGTATTCATAAAATGAACAATAGTTATAAAAAACTTGGAATTGATATTAAAGATACTATAAAAATTGAAAATAAAAAAAAGATTGATGAACTTAAAGGAAGTCTAATATTATTACCGCCATCTTTAAGTAAGGGTTCTTATTTAAAAAATTTCAAAAACATTCAAACAGCTTTCGCTAGTGGATGGATGTCAATAAGAGCTCTAAGAAAAAGATCAGGATATGATAAAGGATTCGCAATCTCTGATCATGCGGATTGGGATGGGATTCTGGAAGTAGTAAAAAAGTCTGAAGCAAAAAATGTATTTTTTCATCATGGAGATAGTGAAGCCTTAAGTAAATATTTAGTTGAAAAGGAATCAATAAATGTCCTTTTATTCGGTAAATAAATATGAGCTTAAAAAAGTTTTCAGAATTATTTAGCGATCTAGATTCAATTAATAGTACAAATAACAAAATTGAAGTTTTAAAAAGATATTTTTTATCAAATGAACCAATAGATAATTCATGGGCAATATATTTACTAACTGGAAAAAGTAATAAAAGATTTATTAGTGGAAGGTATTTAAAAAATCTTTTTTCTCAAATATATGAATATCCTCAATGGTTAATTGATACCTCTTATTTAAAAGTTGGTGACTCTGCTGAGGTGATCACATTATTACTTAAACATAAAACTTCTTCAAGAAATAAAAATTTATCAAATATAAGTCTCAATCAATTACTAAGCAAAACAATCCCTGAATTATCAAAACTTAATGAGGAGGAGAAAAATTTACAAATTAAAAATATTTGGGAAAGATTACCTGAAGATTACCATTTAACTTTCAATAAAATTCTTACGGGTACTTTTAGAGTAGGAGTCTCTATCGGATTAATTACAAAATCAATATCAAAACTAATTAATATTGATGAAGAAATTATTTCTCATAGACTGATGGGTAATTTCAAGCCTTCAATTTATTCATATGAATTTTTAATTAATAAGAACATCAATCTTGAAGAATTAAATTCCAAACCATTTCCATTTCTTCTAGCGAATACTATTGAAGATAAAATCTTCAAACATTCAATAAATGATTTTCAATTTGAATGGAAATACGACGGAATAAGGATGCAATTAATTAAAAGATCAGGCAATGTTTCGTTATGGACAAGAGGGCAAGAATTAGTCAATGAATCTTTTCCAGAATTAGTAGAGAAAATGTCACATATAAAAGATAATTTTGTACTTGATGGGGAATTATTAGTTTGGAATTTTAAAGAACAAATTGCCTTTGATTTTTCTTTACTTCAAAAAAGAATAAATAGAAAGTCTCCAACTAGATCAATCCAAATAAAATATCCAATTATTTTTATTGCTTACGATCTTTTAGAGATTAATGGAAGAGATATAAGAGAAATTAAATTAGAAAATAGAAGAATTGAGTTAGAAAAATATTTTTCAAAATGGCAAAATAAAACTGAGAATAATATCACTGATATTTTCAGATTATGCGATTTAATATATCCTAAAGATTGGCCTGAAGCTTTAACTTATAAAGAAAAATCTCGAGAAAATAATACTGAAGGATTAATAATTAAAAAAAAGAATTCTATATACTCCTCTGGTAGAAAAAAAGGTATTTGGTGGAAATATAAAGTTGATCCTATGCAACTGGATGCTGTTCTAATTTACGCTAGGGGCGGTAGCGGTAGAAGAGCTGGTCTTTATACAGATTACAGTTTTGCATTATGGAAAGACCAAGAATTAATTAAATTTGCAAGTGCATATTCTGGTTTAACGAATATTGAGATTAAAGAGCTAGATAAATGGATAAGAAAAAATACAATAGAAAAATTTGGCCCAGTTCGATCGTTAAAACCAGAAATGGTTTTCGAAATATCTTTTGAGAAAATACAAATTTCAAAACGTCATAAGTCTGGAATAGCAGTGAGATTTCCAAGAATAACAAAATGGAGAAAAGATAAAAAAATCAATGATGCAGATAGCCTAGAGAATGCTTATGAACTGATGAAAAAAATATCATGAAAAATATTACTCAAAATAGTAAGCAAAAAAATAAGCAAAATAATTTTATTTCTAAAATTAAACAGTTTTTCTACTCAAATGGATGGGAACCATTACCCTACCAGATCGAATCTTGGGAAGCATTTTTAAATGGAGAGAATGGAATAATACAAGTTCCAACTGGATGCGGCAAAACTTATGCTGCATTAATGGGACCTTTATCACAGATAGAAGATCCCAAAAATAATAAAAGCGTGAATATACTATTGATAACGCCTTTAAAAGCTCTAAGTAGAGATTTAAAAAATTCCATACAATTAGCAGCTTTACATTTTAATAAAGAAATCACTGTAGAAATTAGGAATGGGGATACAACACCATATGAAAAGAAAAAGCAACTAGCTAAACCACCTAATATTCTTATTACCACTCCAGAGTCCTTATCTCTTTTACTTTCTAATAAAGAATCTAATAATCTGTTCAAGGAGTTGTCATCAATAATTATTGACGAATGGCATGAATTGATGGGTAGTAAAAGAGGAAACCAGTGCGAGTTATCTTTAAGTTGGCTAAGAGGTAATATAAAAAATTTACAACTTTGGGCAATGTCTGCAACTATTGGAAACATTGAAGAAGCAGCAAGAGCAATTGTTGGGATGAGCTCTATTAAACCCAAAATTATAAGTACAAATATTCAAAAAGAGATTGAAATTATAAGCGTTTTGCCAGAGAAAGAAACGACCTTTCCATGGAGTGGTCATCTTGGAATTAGAAGTCATTCTTCACTTTTAAAAATCCTAGATAAAAATAAAAGCACCTTATTATTCACTAATACTAGAAACCAATCTGAAAGATGGTATCAATGTCTTAAATTTTTTCTGCCAGAGATGGAAGACAAAATAGCACTTCATCACGGCTCCCTCGATAAAGAAGATAGAAAAAGAGTTGAAGAAGGGGTTAAAGACGGATTAATAAAATGGGTAGTCTGCACCAGCTCATTAGATTTAGGAGTTGACTTCCAACCTGTTGATCAAATTGTTCAAATTGGTAGTGCAAAAAATTTAGCTAGACTTATCCAAAGAGCGGGAAGAAGTGCTCATAGACCAGGCGGAAAATCAAAAATAATTTTTATGCCTACTAATTCTTTGGAGTTATTAGAAATTAGTGCAATGAGAAGAATAATAAAAAGTGGTATATCTGAGGAAATTAGACTTCCTGAATTATCTTATGATGTTCTTCTACAACATCTAATAAGTTTGGCATGCGGAAATGGCTTTGATCCAAAAATTGAGAAAGAAAGAATTAAAAATTGCTGGAGTTATAGAAACTTAAAAGATCAAGACTGGAATTGGTGTCTTGACTTTTTAGAGTATGGAGGAAAATGTCTTAAAGCATACCCAAAATATAAAAAGATAGTT
>MWOR01000179.1 GCA_002025865.1 Prochlorococcus sp. HOT208_60m_813I02
TTTTTTAAATTTAAAAATAAGTTTGTGTAATTCGCAATAACTAATAACAGTAAAAGAAAAGTATTAATAGACATTAAATAAAGAGGGATTTAATTACATCTAATATAGATCGACTTTCAATTACTAACTATTAGCGAGGCAAATAGTAAAAGTTTCATTAATTAATCACAACAACTATCCTTTGTTAATGAAGCAGTCCATGAGGTTTCTTCCATTGTTGATAAGTCAACTCTATGAGTTGCCATCCAGTCACCATTTGCTTCCACAAACTTTTGAACATTACCTTCTGGAGCTTGATGAATAACAATTATTTTTTGGGGATCTTCATTGCTAACTCCTCTAAAAAGTGGCTTTATATTAAATTCTGAATGCCTTTTATCTGCTTCTGCACTATCAAATATTGCAGCCCATTCATCGAAAGTGCTTTCAATTTTAAAAGTAAATACGGAGGTGACTGAACAAGACATAAAAAAGTTGCTATTTGCTTTATTTTAGATCAACTGTCAATCAATTTGAATTTTAGTTCTCATCGACTACTTCTCCACCTTATTCTCTTGCTATTACATCTAAACACCTAAGAATATCATTTTAATTTTTGAGACTCAAATAATTTTCTTAAAAAAATCTAATATTCTTAAAAAAGAAGGTGATTTTTCTATAATTTTTTAAATTAAGAAATTAGATAAATTTACTATAATAAATAAGGATAGATCCAGAATAAAAGTGTTTGAACCTATCGAAGATATATCTAAGCCTTCACCAAGTATTGATGCAATAATGAATTCTTATGGTTGCGTATATAAATGATCAAGCAAGCCAGTTATGAAAGGTTCAAGAGTAGAAAGTATTGAAGCTGCAAGAAAAGAATATAAGCAACTTTTAGATGAAGGTTGGAAGAAAACTTCTATATTTAAAATTTATATTTAGGGATAAAAATCAAACTTACAATGAATGACTGAATAATTTAATGGTTTATATGCTTTGCAATTCCAGAACTTAAAGATTTCTACAGTAAAGTGATGAAAGTTAGCATCATTAAAAAATTCCCAATCGATATAAATAGCAAATGCACTCATAACAAAAGTTGCATATTGAGGTCAATGAATCCAAGACTTTTCTACTCAATATTTATTAAAACCCAAATTGCTCATTTAAAGAATTGGATATGCTATCCAACCAAATAAAGAATAATTAATAATTACAGCCATAAATCCTATCATTGCAAGCCGACCATTAGTCCTTTCCGCAATAAACCAATAGCTATTTGGCCATTCAAATTTAGAAGTTTTGGATATTTGAGGCTCTGAAAGTGGAGTCTCTTTGGGAGTATTGTCCTGATCAAGATAATAATTACTATCTGGGTAGTAGCTTTCGCTTCGAATATTATCCTCTTTTTTTGTGATCATTTTATTAAAGATTTGAATTTTCAAACATCCTAAAAAGGTTTTTTTATTTATGTTGTTATATTTTCTTTTTAATATTTGATTAAGATACCCAATGGGGATAAACACCAATAGATTTTTTCTCTAATTAATTAGAATTTTCTAGAATTTATTAATAATAATTTTTTAATAAATTACAATCTTATCTCTATTCCTATAAAATTTCTGAACATTCAACTTTTAGTATATTAAAGGGTAATCTAAGAAACATGCGATGATTAAGTTTTCCGAAAAGCAGGGAATTTTGATTAATCAAATGTTTTTTGAGGAGTTCTCGAGCAATGCATTTAATTCAAAGAGTTCTTCAGTTGTAAATTCGCGATATTTTCCTATTGGTACGTCTAACTTAATATTCATAATTCTTACACGCTTTAATGATTGTACTCTGAAACCAAGGGACTCACACATTCTCCTAATCTGACGGTTAAGTCCTTGAGTAAGTATGATTTTGAATTTTTTAGGACCCAATTTTTTTACAAAACAATTTTTAGTGATGGTGTCTAGTATTTCAACTCCATTACTCATTCTATAAATAAAGTCTCTATTAATCGGGCGATTAACGCTTACTATGTATTCTTTTTCATGATTGTTTCTTGCTCTAAGTATTTTATTTACAATATCTCCATCATTAGTTAAAAAAATCAATCCCTCACTAGGCTTATCCAATCTTCCAACAGGAAAAATTCTTGCAGGATATTTAATAAAATCTATGACATTGTGCGGTTCTACGCTTCTATTGGTTGTGCAAACAATTCCAACAGGTTTATTAAAGATTAGGTATATATTTTTTTGTTTCGATGACTTTTTTATTCTTTGGCCTTCTACTTCTACTTGATCACCTTCCTCTACCTTGATACCCATCTTTGGGATTTTACCATTAATGGTTACTTTCCCTTCTTCAATGAGTCTATCTGCTTCTCTTCTAGAACAAAAGCCGACTTCACTCAAATATTTATTTATTCTAGTAGCCA
>MWOR01000018.1 GCA_002025865.1 Prochlorococcus sp. HOT208_60m_813I02
AGTATTTGCAATAAAATCATCTGTCTCATAACGATTTTCATCTTCTAATCTTTTCAATAAATCTTCTTTTGCTCTTCTCACTGCTTCTTTTAATAAATCTTTTAAACGTATTGTTTCTCCTTCCCTTGTCTTTAGTTTTTTGCCATCAATTCCTTGAACTAAACCAAAAGGGACATGGTCTACTTGGCAATTGTCTGGGATCCATTTTGCTTTTTTTGCAACTTGAAAAACTCCAGCAAAATGATTTGCTTGTCCATGATCAGTTACATAAATAATTCTCGAAGCATCATCCCCATTAGGAGGTTTATTGAATCTGTATCTTATAGCAGCAAGATCTGTGGTGGCATAGTTAAAACCTCCATCTTTTTTTTGAATAATTAGCGGTAAAGGTTTGCCTTCTTTATTAGTCATCCCATCTAAAAATACACATTTTGCTCCTTGATCTTCTACTAATATTTTTTTTAAATTCAAATCCTCAATAACTGATTTTAAGAAGGGATTATAAAAAGATTCACCTCTTTCTTCTATTTTTATTTTTAAATTTTTATAGATTTCATCAAATTCTTTTCTAGATTGATCACACAATAATTTCCAAGCTTTAATCGATTTAATATCTCCACTTTGTAACTTAACTACTTCCTCTCTAGATCTTTTTTGGAATTCAGATTCATTATCAAATCTTTTTTTTGATTCTTTATAAAATTCAACTAAATCACTTATCTTAATTTTGCCTATCTCCTCTAAATCATTTGAATATAAATCTTTGAGCTGAGTAATAAGCATTCCAAATTGTGTTCCCCAATCACCAACATGATTTAGTCTTAATACTTGATAACCTCTTAACTCGAAAATTCTAGATATTGAATCTCCTATTATTGTTGATCTTAAATGCCCTACATGCATTTCTTTAGCAATATTAGGGCTAGAAAAATCTACAATAACTTTATTGGACAAACCACTATCTAAATCTTTTCTAATTAGAGGTATGCCAGCCCTATTACATTGAATATTTGACTTAATTTCATTTATTAGAACCGCATCTTTTAATTTTATATTTATAAATCCAGGTCCAGCTATTTCTAGACTCTTACATAATTTTGCTATGCTTTTATTTTTATTTAAAAGGTTAATAAAATCATTAGAAATATCTCTTGGGTTCTTTTTATATATTTTAGATAAACTTAAACAAACATTACATTGATAGTCGCCAAATTCCTCTTTTGATGATTGTGTAATTAAATTCTTGCTAAGAATTGCGAATTCTCCTTTTTTATCATTTTTTTCAAGACTATCTAAAAGAGATTGTTCAAATTGTTTTGTTAATTCTTTAAAAATGATTAGCATTAATTATTAAATTATTTATCTATATGATTAATTAATATAACGCATACTCAAATCAATCCAATTACTTTTGGTGATTGAAGAACTTGTTGAAATCAAATCAATACCTTTTATAAGATATTTACTAATTTCTTGAGGGTTTATTCCAGAAACTTCTATTATCAAATTTTTATTGACTTCTTTTTGTAGACTATTAATTGATAACTCTCTTAATTCTTGAACGTTTTTTTTGATTGTTTCAGGACTAAGTTCATCTAATAAGACACTATCCGCTCCTGCTAATACTGCTTCTTTTGCCTGGTCGATATTCTCAGCTTCAATTATGATATGAGTTGTAAAAGGCGAATTTAGGCGAATATTTTGTACTGCATTCTTAAGATTATCTGTCCATGCAATATGATTTTCTTTGATCATAGCAGCATCGTATAATCCAATTCTATGATTCACCCCACCTCCGCATTTGAATGCATATTTTTCAAATATTCTTAAGCCAGGAGTCGTTTTCCTAGTATCTGCTAATTTTATATTTGTGCCTTCTAATTTATCTGTAAGATTCTTTGTATATGTTGATATTCCAGATAAATGCATTGCTATATTTAAGCTGATTCTTTCACTAGCGAGTAAACTTTTTGAAGGCCCATATATCTCTAAGAGTTTTTGATCTTTAACAAATTTATCTCCATCAGAGATATTAAATTTTGGACTGATTTTTAAATCAATTTTTCTAAAAATTTCTTTTATAATTTCAACCCCGCAGAATATACCCTCTTCTTTCGCAATCCAATATGCATTACCATTCTCTTCTGTAATAGAGGAACTTGTAAGATCTCCCCTACCTATATCTTCATCGATCCAATTATCAATGATTTTACTTATTATTGGAGTATTTAAATCCACTAAATTAAGAAATAATTAATTAATAAAAATTAAACTGAAGTTAGAGATTCAACTATATATCACTATGTAATTTAACTCAAATTTATTTACCAATACAAAACTTAGAAAAAATATTATCTAGAAGTTCCTCTGTTAATTCTTGACCAGTTATTTTAGATAAGTTTTGAATTCCATCTCTCAGCTCAATTGATAACAAATCAAATGGCAATTTATTTTCAATTATTTCATCAGTATCATTTAAATTAGATAAGCAAGCAGACAAATTTGTTAGATGTCTTTCGTTTAAAAATATATTAATATTTTCTACTTGTTTTAATCCGCATTTTTTTATAATTGTGTCTATTAATAATCTTTCACCATCATTATTCTTAATACTCATAAGAATTGTATTTTTAAAATCATTTGAATTAATATTTTTGCAATCAATTAAATCTTTTTTATTGCCCAAAATAGTAATTAATTTTTCTTTGGGAATTTCTTGTATTATTTTTTTTGTCTTCTACATTAAATCCTTCTTCAAGACTATAAACATAAATTATAAAATCTGACTCTTTTATTTTCCCAAAACTTTTTTTAATTCCAATACTTTCAATTTGTTCATGAGTTTCTCTTATGCCAGCAGTATCAATGATTTTCATTGGAATATCATTAATAGTTAAATTAACTTCAATAACATCTCTAGTTGTTCCAGGAATATTAGTTACGATTGCTTTCTCTTTTTTTGCAAGCAAATTTAATAAAGAGCTTTTACCAACATTTGTTTTACCTATAAGCGCAATGGATATTCCATTGTGAATATATGAATTTCTTTTTGCATTTTCTATTAGTAATTCTATTTTTTCTTTGACTTTTTTAATGTTTTTTAGATATTTGGTGTAATCAAAATCTGTGAAGTCTTCTTCGAAATCAACTCTCGCTTCAATTTCGCAAAGTTGATTTATAAGGTCATTTTTAATATCATCAATTTTTTTCTTTATTTCTCCTTGAACCCCGCTAAAGGCTAACTCTGCTGATCTGGTATTGCTTGCATTAATTAATTGATTAATCGACTCGGCTTGAGTAAGGTCTATTTTCCCATTAAGAAAAGCTCTTTGACTAAATTCTCCTGGGTTTGCAAGTCTAACTCTAGAATTACTAGATAATAATATCTTTAAAACTTTATTTACTATGATAATTCCGCCATGGCAATGAAGTTCAACTACATCCTCTCCTGTGAAGCTATTTGGGGATTTCATTACTAAAATTAAAACCTCATCTATAAATTTATTTTGTTTATTTTCCTGAATAAAACCACGAAAAACCCTATGTGATTCCCATGCATATTTAGATTTAGTTTGAACAATCTTTTTGCAAGAATTTATTGCGTCTTTCCCGGATACTCTAATTATCGCAACTCCTCCCTTCCCAATACTTATAGCTGAAGCAATTGCGGCTATCGTATCTTCTGTAGTAACTATCGAATCCATCTCTCGCTTTGTTATGGATAATTAAGTAAGATTATCAAGAATTTAATTTTGAAATTTTCTTTCTGAATGAGATTTAAAAGAGATATTACCTATAAGAAAATTCTATCATTATTTAGGAGTCAGAATGGAAGTCCTTTCTTTAATGCTAAAGGTTTAGCTATTGGGGTATTTAGTGGTTGCTTTCCATTTTTTGGTTTTCAGACTTTAATGGGAGTATTTTTTGCGAAAATAGCTAAGGGAAATATTGTTCTAGCTGCAATTGGTACCTGGATCAGCAACCCTTTTACTTATATTCCACTTTATTATTTTAACTATAAAGTTGGTTCGATTTTTTTAAATAATCCTTCTAATAAAATTCTTGAAAAAAGTTTAGTTATTGATGACATATGGAAACAAGGTAGAATTTTTTCCTTAAAATTACTCTTAGGTTCATCTTGTGTAGGTATTTTATTAGCTTTGATTTGCGGCAGTATTGTTTTCTTTATCTACAAGATAAAAAGTAAAAGATAGATTGATCTGATTTTAAAATTAACTTTGTCCAACTCTGGCAATATCTAAAACATCTGCCATTGATTTAATTTGTTCAATTGTTTTGTGAAGTTGATTATAACTTTCAAGACCTACACAAAGATTTATAATAGCTGGTTTACCATAAGCAGTTTTAACATTGGCATCACTAACGTTTATACCTTTATCAGATAACCGCATAAGAATATCTTTAAGAACTCCAACTCGATCAATTACTTCTATTCGTAGCTGAATTGGAAACTTATTATCGCCAGTTTTATTATCATGATTCCAACCGACAGGTAATCTTCTCTCTATTGGAATTGGTATTACATTTTCACAATCTTCCCTATGTATAGTTATCCCATGGTTGCCGAGCGACACAGTTCCGATAATATCCTCGCCTGGGAGTGGGGAACAGCATTTACCTATTCTGTAATCAAGACCTTCTATCCCGGAAATTGGTGAATTAGCTGCTGTATTAGATTGATTAGTGGATAAATTATTATTACTTTTAAGAGATTTTGCTATTTCAGAGTCAGAATCATTTTTTACATCTCCTGTCTGTAATTTTATTTCTTCTCTTAGTCTGTTTAATACTTGATGCAAAGTTAAACCACCAAAACCAAGAGATGCAAGAAGGTCTTCAGTAGTTTTTAAATTGCATCGATTTGCAACTTTTTTCATGGCTTCACTAGAAAGTAATGCTTCAAAACCGTTTCTACCTACTTCTTTTTCAAGTAAATCTCTACCTCTTTTAATCGTTTCATCACGATGGCTTTTCTTATACCATTGGCGAATTCTATTTTTAGCAGTTGGCGTAACTACAAAGTTCAGCCAATCCAAGCTTGGAGTAGCATTATTACTTGTCAAAATTTCTATGAAGTCACCATTTTGAAGTGCTGTAGATAATGGAGAAAGTTTTTCATTAATTCTTATTCCATTACAGTGATTTCCAACTTCAGAATGGATTCTGTATGCGAAATCTATCGCAGTAGATCCTTTCCTTAAACCAACAACATCTCCTTTTGGAGTGATTACAAATACTTCTTCATCAAATAAATCTTCTTTTATTGAAGCTAAATAATCATTATGATCCCTTTCATTACCTTCCTGTTGCCATTCTACTAATTGTCTTAGCCAATTAAATCTCTCGGCATTACTTTTAGCAGGAGAACCACCCTCTTTATATTGCCAATGAGCGGCAATACCATATTCAGCAATTTGATGCATCGAAGTAGTTCTAATTTGAACTTCAATAGGTCGATGTCTTCCAATCACGGAAGTGTGTAAAGACTGATATCCATTGGGTTTTGGTAATCCTATATAGTCTTTAAATCTACCTGGAATTGGTTTGAAAGTATCATGAACAACTGCTAAAGCTCTATAACAACTATCTGAATTGTCCACGATAATTCTTAGGGCAGCAACATCATAAATCTCGTGAAAATGCTTTTGTTGTCTTTTCATTTTGCTCCAGATGCCATAAAGATGTTTTGGCCTTCCTGTTATTTCAAAATTTTTCAAACCCGCTGAAATCAAGTTTTCCTTCATAAGATTCAAAGTTACTTTTAATCTTTTTTCTCTATCACTTCTCTTAACGGCGATTTGATCTTTAAGATCTAGATATTCTTTAGGCTCTAGGAATTTAAAAGCTAAATCTTCTAATTCCCATTTAAATCTGTTTATTCCTAGTCGATTAGCTAATGGTGCATAAATCTCTCTTGTTTCTCTCGCTATTCTTAGTTTTTTCTCATCATTAAGCCATTCAATTGTTCTCATGTTATGAAGTCGATCTGCAAGTTTAACTAAGACAACTCTGATATCGCTGGCCATAGCCAAAAACATTTTCCTAAGATCTTCAGCTTGTGCTTCAGTCCTGTTGTTAAAGTGAATGCCGCCTAATTTTGTTACACCCTCTACAAGTATTTTTACTTCTAATCCAAAATTTCTTTCTATTTCGGATAAATCAATGCCAGTATCTTCAACTACATCATGTAAAAGGCCTGCAGCAATAACAGATGAACTAGCACCTATTTCTTTAAGGAGATTTGCAACAGCAACCGGGTGGATAGTGTATGGCTCGCCGCTCGCACGGAATTGTCCATCATGAGCCTTATAAGCAAGTTTAAAAGCCTTTACTATAATATTTTGATTCTCATCATTTTCTTTATTTGATTTTTCAAAATTATGAATATCTTTAAGAAGCCAATCGGGAATGTTTATTTGATAATTCAAAGATTCACTTTCATATTTTTTATTTTCAGGCAAAATAATTTTAGAAACTTCAATTTCGTTTTTTTCTTTTGAATTTGCAGCTGCCTCGGACATTTTATATTGCTTTAGATGTATTTTATTTATGTCTAGAAAAATTTGCTATAAATCATGGAAAAAAATAAAGAAAAAATTATTGTAGTTAAAAATCTTACTGTTAAATATGGTCTAAAACAGCAACCTATTATCAAAAATTTTAATTTGGAAATAGATAGTGGAGATCATTTGGCCATAATAGGACCTTCTGGATGTGGAAAGACCACTTTTGCAAAAACATTAGTAAATATATTGCCTGCAAAGGCCACTTCTAAAGGGTATCTATCGATTTCTAATGTAGATCCTAGGAAAATAAACAACAAAGATGCACAATTATTTAGAAGAAATAATTTTGGATTTATTTATCAAGACTCTATAAAAAAACTTAATCCGCTAATGAGAGTTGGGGATCATTTATATGAATTATTTAAAACAGATGATCAAACTAAATCATCTTTAGCTATTAAAAAATTAGTAAGAGAAGTTTTTCAAAAAGTCGGAATTGAAGAAAGTAGACTTGATTCTTTCCCACATCAATTTAGCGGCGGAATGAGACAGAGAGTTTCTATAGCAATGGCACTTGCTTTGAAACCTAAATTATTAATAGCTGATGAACCTACAACAAGCTTAGATACCAAAACAAGTTTTGAAATTATGCAAGAAATAATTCATCTATGTAATGAATTTGATACAACTTTAATTTTAATTAGTCATGATATTAATCTTGCAGCAAAGTGGTGTAAAAAAGTTGCAATAATTGAAAAGGGATCGATTGTTGAAAAAGGGAATATATTAGATATTTTTCAATCACCAAAATCAGATATCGGGAAAAAGTTAGTAAATGCTTCAAAAATAGTATTAGAACCAAATTCTAAAAATAATGCTCGAGATCAGGTCGTTCTAGAGGTAAATAACCTAAGACATTGGTATAAATTAAATTCCTCAATTTTCATTAATAAATGGAATAAGGCTTTAAATGAAGTTAGTTTCAAGTTATATGAGAATGAGACTCTTGGAATAGTTGGTTCTTCAGGGAGTGGTAAAACTACATTATGTAGGGCTTTAATTGGACTTCTTAAAGTAAGAGGTGGTGAAATCAAAATTTATGATAAAAATCATGCAACGAAAAAAAATAAATCTTTTAAAAAGAACAATAAAGTGCAAATTATTTTTCAAGATCCTTTTTCAAGTTTGAACCCTAAAATGACAATTAAAAGTATTTTGGAAGATATATTTTTTATTCAAAAAATTTCAGATAAAAGAAAAATCGAAAAAGAAATAAAATTAATGTTTAGAAATTTGAATCTTCCCTTAAATAATGATTTTTTTAATTCTTATCCTAGCCAATTATCTGGTGGTCAATTGCAAAGAATTTCATTAGCCAGAGCGCTATTGTTGAAACCAAAAATTTTGATTTGTGATGAGAGCGTTAATATGTTAGATGCTTCAGTAAAAATAGAGATTCTTGAATTACTTAGAGTCTTGCAAGAAAAAATGAATTTAACGATTATTTTTATTACTCATGATTTGGGCATTGCTAAAAGATTTTGTGATAGGTTGCTAGTTATGAATCACGGAAAGATAGTTGATGAAGGAGAAAGTTCTACGATATTCACTAAAACTCAAAACACGTATACAAAATCGCTTCTAAATTCCTCTTTGAATCTTATTTAACTTTAAGAACACTTAGTAATTTTTGAAAATCTAATGGTAATTCTGATTCAAATATCATTTCTTTACCATTTATTGGATGTATAAGTCCAAGCTTAATGGCGTGTAAAGCTTGGCCATCTAATTTACAAGGCAGTTTTTTACATCTTCCATATAAAGGATCACCCACAATTGGATGATTAATGTGAGCGCAATGTACTCTTATTTGATGCGTTCGCCCCGTATCTAGTTTGAAACTCATTAATGAGTAATTGCCAAATCTTTCTTCTAATTTCCAATAGGTACAGGCATACCTTCCTGAGGTTTCTTCAACTACTTTATATTTCAATCTATTTAATTTATCTCTGCCAATGTTTCCCACTATTTGGCCTTCTTCAGAATTCGGTGCTCCATGAATTACTGCAATATATTCGCGTGATGCTATTTTTTCTTTAATTTGTTTTTGGAGATTTACTAATGCCTCTTGGCTTTTTGCAACAACCATACATCCGGAGGTATCTTTATCTAATCTGTGAACAATCCCAGGTCTTAGTTTCCCATTAATTCCAGGTAGATCTTTACAGTGAAAAAGTAATCCATTTACTAAAGTTCCAGATTTGTGTCCAGGGGCTGGATGAACAATTAGTCCTGATTGTTTATTAATTACTATGAT
>MWOR01000180.1 GCA_002025865.1 Prochlorococcus sp. HOT208_60m_813I02
ACACTTAATGGTGACCAAAACGTTGCATTCTTCAAACAAATTCAAGATGCAGGTATAACACCTTCAAGCGGCTACTACGTAATGAACTACTCAATTGCTGAAGAAGAGATTAGTACAATTGGTCCTGAATTCCTTGAAGGTCACTACGGCGCTTGGAACTACATGATGTCAATTGATACTCCTGCCTCTAAGAAATTTGCTGCAAGTTTCAAGAAAAGATGGGGATCTGATCGTGTGGTAGCTGACCCTCAAGAATCAGCCTATAACATGGTTTATCTGTGGAAACAGGCAGTTGAAGATGCTGGAACATTCGACGACAACGCAGTTAGGGAAGCCCTTGTTGGACAAAAATTTGATGCCCCACAAGGTCCTGTTGAAGTTATGCCTAATCACCACTTATCTCAAACAGTAAGAATTGGAGAGATTAATGCAGAGGGTGGATTTACAATTCTTGAAGAGACAGGGGTTGTTCTTCCTCAAGCATGGAACCAAAAGCATCCAAGTTCAAAAGGATTTGCATGCGACTGGACAGATCCTTCAAAAGGAGAAAAGTATAAGCTTTAATCTAATTAAAACCTATACTTCAAAATAAAAGGAGGTTAACACCTCCTTTTATTTTATATAATCAAATATTTTCTTTTTCTAAATTGGAGTTACTTCTCGATAGTCTTTTTAATGGTGTTGCAATCGGATCTGTACTACTTGTTGCTGCATTGGGTCTAGCAATTGTTTTTGGTCTTATGGGTGTAATAAATCTTGCCCATGGAGAACTTATGATGCTTGGGGCTTACACAACATATGTAACACAATTAATTTTCAAATTACCTATATTAAAACCTTTCTACAATTCGTACATAATAGTTTCTATTTTCCTTGCTTTTATTGTTAGTGGAGTAGTAGGCATTCTTCTTGAAAAAACTATAATAAGAAAACTTTATGGAAGTCCATTAGAAACACTTCTCGCAACTTGGGGCGTAAGCTTAATTCTTCAACAATTTGTCAGAAGTGTACCTTTAGCTTACGGGACCGGTCTAGTTATAAGTCTGATAATTGGTTTATTCTTACCAACAACACTCCCTTCAAAAATAAAAGAATCAATAAATTTCAAATATTTTAAATTTAGTTCTTGGATATTTGCTGCTTTAACTGGGGTCCTTACAGGTAGCTTAATCTCATCCTCTGTCAGCAAACTTAGTAGAGCAAGCGCTCGAAATGTTGATGTAACAGCGCCCTCATGGATGAGAGGTCAAGTTGAAATTATTGGCACTGCATTCCCCAAAACAAGGTTAATGATAATTGTCATTACTCTAATCTCTGTAATAGCCATTACATTATTTCTTAATCAAAGTGCTTGGGGGATGCGTATTAGAGCAGTTACTCAGAACCGACAAATGAGTGATTGTCTTGGTATATCTACTGAAAAAGTGGATATAATTACTTTTGGAATTGGATCTGGCTTAGCAGGAGTTGCTGGGGTAGCAGTATCTCTTTTAGGTTCTGTAGGACCTAATGTTGGCGGAAACTATATAGTTGGTTGTTTTATGGTTGTAGTGCTGGGAGGAGTAGGAAATTTATTAGGAACAGTCCTTGCTTCATTTGGAATCGGAATAATGACAGATTTAATTGGAGCTGGCAGGCTCTTATCAATATGGCCAGATATGCCTTTACCTCTATCAAACACAATTAATTTTTTTGCGACCACAAGTATGGCAAGAGTAATGATATTTGCACTAATTGTTATATTCTTACAATTTAAACCTACAGGTTTATTTCCTCAAAAAGGAAGGATGGTTGAGAACTAATAATGTCCTTAAATAAAATTAAATTTGATAAAAAAATAGTATTATCATTTTGGATAATATTAATAGCCTTAATTATTGCAGCACCGACTATACTCCCTGTATTTAGACTAAACCTTCTAGGTAGATACTTATCCTTATCCATAGTTGCACTTGGTGTTGATCTTATCTGGGGATATACAGGTTTACTAAGTCTTGGACAAGGTATATTTTTTGCCCTAGGTGGATATTGTGCAGCAATGTATTTACAAATAACCAGCTCCTCTGAATTTCCAAATAATATTCCTGAATTTTTTGCTTTATATGGTGTTGAAAAATTACCTTTTTTCTGGGAACCGTTTAGATCGCCTTTTTTTACCTTCTTCGCTATCTGGATAATTCCAGCATTGGTTGCTGGTTTAATTGGATTTCTTGTTTTCAGGAATAGAATCAAAGGGGTTTATTTTTCTATACTTACTCAAGCTTCTCTTCTTGTATTCTTTAACTTCTTTAATGGACAACAAAAACTTATTAATGGAACAAATGGATTAAAAACAGATGTAACACAATTATTCGGTCAGATGGTAGGCTCTGAGTCTATGCAAAGAATATTTTTTTGGATAACCGCCATACTTGTAATAGCTGCATGGTTTTTTGCAAAATGGGTAGTTAAAGGAAGATTTGGAAATATCCTTATAGGAATACGAGATGATGAACCAAGAGTTAGGTTTACGGGATACAACCCAGTTATATTCAAGACGATAATATTTTCTATTGCTGGAGGACTTGCAGGAATTTCGGGAGCTTTATATACCGTTCAGTCTGGAATAGTATCCCCTCAATTTATGACGGTTCCCTTTTCTATAGAAATGGTTATATGGGTTGCTGTTGGAGGAAGAGGAACTTTATTGGGAGCAATACTAGGAGCAGTTTTTATAAACTATGCAAAAAGTCTTGTAAGTGAAGCTTTACCGGCTAGCTGGATGTTTATTCAAGGAGGGTTATTTATATTAGTTGTAACAGCTCTGCCAGAAGGGGTTTTAGGATGGATTCAAGGAGATGGTCCTAGAAATCTTCTTCAAAGATTTGGTTTGAAAAGGAAGATTGAAACCTATCCAAGCTTAGAAGTTAACAATAAGGAGGGGAATAATGAATAATAAAGATCTTCTGAATTTAATAGATATTACTGTTAGTTTCGAGGGTTTTTTAGCTCTCAACAAACTTAATTTAAATTTGAAGAAAGGAGAATTAAGAGCTGTAATAGGACCAAATGGCGCAGGTAAAACAACGTTTCTTGATGTAATTACTGGAAAGGTTAAGCCAACAAACGGTGAGGTAATTTTTAAAGGGAAATCTTTAGTAGGAAGAAAGGAGCATAAAATAGCCAGACTTGGAGTTGGAAGAAAGTTCCAAAGTCCAAGAATCTTTGAAAATCTAACAGTTAAAGAAAATCTTGAAATATCTGTGACAACTCCTAAAAGTCCCTTAAACCTTATAAATAAAAGTATTAAGGATGAGCAGCTTCATGAGATTGATCGTCTTATGAAGATTGTTAATTTAGCTCAAAAAGTTGATTCTAAAGCTGGATCTTTATCACATGGCCAAAAACAATGGCTTGAAATAGCTATGTTAGTAGGACAGAAGCCAGATTTAATGTTAGTGGATGAACCTGTTGCCGGTTTAACTGATGAAGAAACAGATCTTACAGCTGATTTATTAAAATCTTTATCCGGCGAAAATACAGTGGTGGTAATAGATCATGATATGGAATTTATAAGAAGACTTGATAGTAATGTTTCAGTATTAAATCAAGGCACAGTATTATGTGAGGGAACGATGGAAACCATACAAAAAGACAAAAAAGTTATTGATGTTTATTTAGGAAGACCTGAGGACTAGTTATGGAAAATTTACTCGAAATAAAATCGTTAAATACTTATTATGGCGAGAGTCATATTCTTAGAGATGTAGATTTAAACGTTAAATCAGGAGAAATGGTTTGTTTGATTGGAAGAAATGGAGTTGGCAAAACAACTTTATTGAAATCACTAATTGGTTTATTAAAACAAAAAAAAGGAGATATTTATTTGATTGGTGAAAATATCAACAGGAAAGCACCTCATCAGAGGGCTAGGAAAGGAATGGCTTACGTTCCTCAAGGGAGAGAAATTATTCCATACCTAACAGTTGAAGAGAATCTTATGTTGGGGATGGAGTCTCTGCCAGGTGGATTATCTAAGAACAAGAAAATAGATCCATTTATCTATGATCTCTTCCCAATCCTTAAAGATTTTCTTCAAAGGAAAGGAGGAGATCTTAGTGGAGGACAACAACAGCAATTAGCTATTGCAAGAGCATTGCTTGGCAAACCTCAACTTCTATTGCTTGATGAACCAACGGAAGGTATTCAGCCAAATATAGTTTTAGACATTGAAAATGCAATTAACCAGATAATTAGAGATACAGGAATTGGTGTTTTATTAGTTGAACAACATTTGCATTTTGTAAGACAAGCCAATAGATATTATGCGATGCAACGCGGAGGTATTGTCGCTAGCGGAAACACTAGTGAGTTGAGTCAATCGGTTATTGATAAATTCTTGAGTGTTTAATAACTTATTATTTTAAATTACAAAAAAAAAATATTCATTTTTCGCATCTTATAAGGTCTATACTGTTTGGATGCTCATTTATATACTTATTAAATTCCATTGCTAGAGTTCTAGCCTCGTAAGCGTCAAAAGCATAAAAACAGTTTTCTAATCTTATATTTTGAAAATCACGGTAATGCACTGTATATGGCTTCAACATATTATTTTTGTTCATTTTAATTTGCTAAAAAGCAATTATGTATATTTCAACCATGCATATATTGGTAAATTTAAAGCACAACTTTTGTTGTTATCAAAATATATTGACTAAAATTATGTAATTAAAAATACTTTATAAAGACAAAAAGTAATTAATCTATTTTTTTTTTATTTTTAGAATCTTGCTTTTTACCTTCTATTAAAAAAACAAATTTTGATAAAATATATCCAAAAACTGGGACCCAAAACTTTTCATAAAAAAATTTCATAAAAAATTAAGCAGCTAATGATTCGTTATCTTCAATTTCAGTTTTATTAATACACTTCAAATCTGTTGAATTAAATAAATGCTGCATAAGAAGAAAATCAAGTTCCCCTTTCAACAAATTAACATCGGATGAAAGTAAATCATCAACAAAATCATCAAAAGTATTTGAAAGAGGATCCACAATTAAAAATTATTTTTGCCATTATCAACGCATTAACAATAAAAGTCAACAAAATTCTAAAATTAACTTTTGAATTTTTTGAAAATTAATTAATAAAGACTAAAAAATTAAATAATAAATATAAATAAGCAAAACAACAGATTTAATATCAAGCTTAGTATTTTTGAATTAAATTTCATTTATCATACTTTTCTTAATTTTATATCTCTCCTGATTTGCATTATCAAAAAGACAATATACCTATTTGCAAAAAAAAATTTAAAGAATTCATCATCAAACCTTTTAATATATTTATAGCAAGACTATTGATGTGCCACTTGGGAAAGAATCACATAAAAATTTTTAAACGTAGTAAATTTTTATATCAATCAAATTTGATATTAATAGCTATTTTAAATATTATTTTTAATTAACTCGAAGTAACCATTTTTATTTAATAAGTACTTATCAAACCAAAGGCTTAATAGATTGTCTAATCCTATTCCATTCATTTTATTTATTTGCGAAGTCTTATAGTCTGAGAGTGCAAGCAATAAATACGGAAAAATCATATCAGAAACTCCTTTGGGCAGTTTTTCTAAAGGTACTCCATGCGCTCTATCCCATAAAATTTGCATATCCTGAGAGAACAAAGAACTCCAATAACTAAAATTACAATATAACTTGTCTGGAGGGAGTAGATTTACAGATGGAACGGGGAGAGATGAATTCATAGGAATAAAAATTTTATAGATTAATTGAATTTAGGTTTTGAAATGTCGAAAAATAACTTTAATATGCGAATCTCCTATAAATGCAAATTAAAGTTAACGCACAGTGCATCACTTAGCAACACTTTATTAAGTATTATATTTATCCATCATTTCCTGAAATTTTAGGAATGATAAAAACTTTTTATAAGTTTGCAAGTCAAAAGCCTCCTGATTCTCCTCATTTAAATGGGTTGATTTACTAGGAATAAAATGCTTGCCTAAGTTATTATCAATTGAAAGTTTTGCTTTATCTAAAAAGTCACCAGAATTATCAAATAAATTTTGTGAATTATCTTCATTTAGCTGATATGATTGAGTTGCTTTACCATTTTTTTTATTAAATATACCTCTTATAGAAAGTGCTTCTTCTACCAAAATACTTATTATTTTTGAATTACTTAAATTGTTCTCTATGCTCAACTTATCAATTATTCTCATAACATCTTCTCTAGGAATAAAACCAATTCTTTTTTTCTTGGTAGGCATTTAAAGATTAATAAAAGTTCAGCACTTGACTGTAATAAGTGTTGCACTATATTCATTATAAGTCAATTAAATGCAAATGATTTTACCAACAACATTACTTTTAGGAGCCCTTGGATATCTTTTCTACACCTCAAAAAAAGAACTCTCACTAGATCACCATGACCATCTAGAAAACCAAAAAGAGCATGATGATTTGTATAAAGATTTGGAAGATCTATTTATTTAAAATTACTTTATATGCATTAAAGAACTTTGTTTCTTGACTTAAAGATATACAATACCGTAAACATTATTAGAATAATAATAATAAAGCTATAAATTTAATGACTGTTCATCAAGATTACGAAATAAAAATCAATCTAAATGAATTGATTGAGAAGAGAATTCCATGTTGTGATTTACTTCATCCAGATCATTGTCTAACAGAACAACAAGTATCTGAAATTGCACATGATATACGTATGGATTTAAATTTGCATGATCTTTACAAGCAAGTGGATAAACACATCATGAATTATGTAAATGCAGCTGGCATTGATAACAAAGATCATTGGGTTGAACCTCATCTTCCAGATTTAGAGAGAGATTTAAAAGAAGAAGTTGGTATAGAATTTGATTAATTTTTTCTCCTACAAAAAAGATTAATATATGTATTTTTTTTCTAAATCGTCTATTAATTTATAAATACTTTTTGCTGATCTCTTTCTTTTCTTAAAAATTGCAAAAACTATAAATCCAATCAATAATGCAAAAATAGGTGTGAAAATAATAATTTCATGATACATAACCATCTAACAGAACTATATTATTTAAATTATTAAAAAGTCAGTATCAATAAAATAGGTACTTTATACAAATATTTAACTATAAACAATTAAGATTTTTTATAAAAGAGTTAAAGAATTAAAATTTTTTGTAAATTATGAAGATATAATTTTAATTCAATAAAGATAATGATTAATTATTTTGCATTAACAGTAACTGAGATGGGGCTCGGTAAAATAGAGTTGGGAGTTATTGGTGCAGTAATTTTGATATTTCCAATTTTATTTGTTTATGCATCTAAAAACCTTGATGCTAAAGGTGTTTTCGAATGGATGATGGAGAAACCCAATGATTGGATAGGTAAAAAATAAGCCTTTAAAAATTTACATTTTTCTAGTTAAATTTTAAATTTTCTAAATTACTTAAAGCAAAATCATAAACCTGGCAATTATTTTCTAAATCATTAACTATTGAATTTTTTAGAAGAGAATAATCTATCAACTTATTGAGTTTATTATTTTTAAATTCCTTATTAGTTTCTCCAATAGCAAATGCCAAAGCTCCCTCATAAGATATACCGAATTTGGATGTGTTGCAGTAAGTTCTTGTGAACTTATTAGAAATCTTTTTAGTATACTTTTCGAGAGTTTTAGAAGAAGTATCTAATGAGTAAACTGGGCTACTAAAAAGAAGAAGCAAAGTTAAAGTGAATATTGTAAAAACTCTTTTAATCATAAGATTTCATAAATTGCAGGTTTAATATAGTTTAGAATTTAACTCTCCCGAATATGTTTTATTAAAAATATAAAAATTTAAAATTTTTTTACCACAATATCTTTTTCAAATTTTGGAAGATAGAAACTCTCTAAATGAGTATTTTATATTTTGAATTTTTTTTGGAAGTTTTTTTAAAAAACGCCTAAAAGCTTTTGGCATAATAAAAAATCCATATCGATAATTAATAGATAACAAATAGTACTTGGGTATTCAATAAATAATTATCCAAAAATAAGTAAATTAATTATTAAATATATGGATTGAGCTATGGAAATGTATTTGAACATGAATTATTGTTTAATTAAGTATTAAATAAAATTTATATGGCATTACCGGAACTTATTTATGCTCCCATAGATGGCGGCACCATACATAGGTATGAAATTAGTGGTGGCAAGCGAAAATTCTTAAGATTTATAGGTTGTTATTTGGGCCAATGCAATTTCCACAAAAATATTGATGATGCTATTGATTACATAAAAAATTTAAAAGAATCACAAAAGATACAAAAAACATGAAATAAAGATACATAAATAGGATAGGAACTCAATATTTTTCAAGAACTGCATAATTATTGCTACAAATAATAGAGAATTTTCTTTTTATAAGAAATCGATTATTTACTTGGGAATATTCAATGCCAA
>MWOR01000181.1 GCA_002025865.1 Prochlorococcus sp. HOT208_60m_813I02
TTTTGAATGGACAGGTGTTTACGATCTTGATGCAGGTAAATATGAATTAATGCTAGAAGAAGGACCCGATCCCGAAATGTCCGTAGTAGCTCTCGCTAACCAAGGTGAGAGTGAGGAGGAACTTAAAGATGGTGCTGAATCCTCTGTAAGACTTTATGCTGAAAAGTCTAAAAGTTTAGAACCTGGAAATACTATTCCATTTGGAGAACATATAATTCTTAAATTAGAAGAAAAAGGAGATAAATCATTCATATTAGACATCGAAAAGGGATCAAAGATAGGTTTATATACACAGCACACTGCTGAAGAATTCAATATGAAAATCATAAAGATCGATAAAAATAATCCAAAAGAGATTCCATTTAAAATTGAAAGATTCTGGCAAGCAGAGCACGAACACGATGATGAAGTAACCTCAATTGCAATTGAACTATTTGGTGATGTTGATCCAGAAAAACTTAATACTTGGTTGGGCAGACTTCTTTCAGAAAAAGGGGTGGATATATTTAGAACTAAAGGTTTCATTAGCTACTCAGGCAACCCACAGAGAATAGTTTTCCAAGGGGTACATAAGTTATTTACAGCTCAACCTGATAAAGAATGGGGTAACGAACCTCGCAGAAACCAACTTGTTTTTATAGGTAGAAATTTGGACGAAAAAGAGATGCAAGAAGCTTTTGAAAAATGCCTGATATAGAATCATTTAGCCCAAGAGGTATGTTCCACGAAGGATGGACAGCTGAAGTTAATGATTATGCCATAGTTTGTGGTTGGGCTATTAAAGGAAAGTTATTCATTGTTGGGGATGTAGCTGGAGGTATTTTTGCCTTTGAAGGAGATACTGGGAAAATTATTTGGAAAAAAGAAAAAACTCATTCTAGCGGTCTCTTAGCTATGTCCATTCATCCAGAAGGAGAAATTTTTGCAACTTCCGGTCAAGATGGAAATATTCAAATATATAATTGCCACGAAGGAAAACTAATTAAAACTCTCGATCTTGGCAAAGCTTGGGTAGAGCATCTTAAGTGGTCAAATGATGGTTTATTTCTTGCAGTAGCTTCTTCAAAAAAAGTATATATTTTTAATGAAATTGGAGATGAAAAATGGGTCTCAGATGAACATCCAAGCACAGTGAGTGCAATAAAATGGTCAAATAAAAATGAGCTAGCAACTGCTTGCTACGGGAGAGTAACTTTCTTTGACATAGTAAATAATAAAACGAATCAAAAACTCGAGTGGAAAGGATCATTAGTTTCAATGGAAATAAGTCCTGATGGAGATATAGTTGCCTGTGGGAGTCAAGACAATTCAGTTCATTTTTGGAGAAGATCAACAGGAATGGATGCTGAAATGACAGGATACCCTGGAAAACCAAGTCACCTTTCTTTTGATGAAAGTGGAAAATTATTGGCAACTAGTGGTAGTGAAAGAATCACAGTATGGAGTTTTACAGGTGATGGTCCAGAAGGAACTATGCCAGGAGAGCTATTTCACCATACAGAACCTATTTCGAGCCTAGCCTTTTCTAATAAAGGTATGCTTGTAGCTTCAGGATCTAGAGATGGTTCTGTTGTCGCAAGTTTTCTAAAAAAAGACGGTAATGGAGACCCAGTTGGGGCTGCATTCGCCGGAGATTTAGTAGGGGCAATATCCTGGAGACCTGATGATTGTGCACTTGCAGCAGTAAACGCAAAAGGTGTAGGAAATGTATGGAAATTTAAAGTCCGTACTAATCTTTCTTCAGAGGGATTTAAGTAAAAGGTAGAAATTTATAAAATTACCAATAGTTTGCTTTTAAATGTCTTTCCATACAAATGACCTCACAATCTTTGTCTATCCCTTTTGGGTGAATATCGCAATATGAGAGACATTGAAAATATTCGTTTACAGGATTAGATTGATCATTTTTACTGGCTTCTCTCGAATGATTCATAAAAGATTTCCTCGATTATTTAAAATCAAGATAGTCGAATTAAATATCAAAAGAAATAAGCAAAACTTACTAAAAAAATCTAAAAAAAAACGACAATTAATTACCACTCTCGGACATTTTTAAATAAAAATCAATGCGTATAAAAACGGATTGTCTTTAGAGAAATATTTTCCTAATTTTATATTGTTGAGTTCTAGGAGGTCTTTCAAAATGATCGATAGCCTGCCAGAAATTTCGTGATAAACCGAACTAATTTAATTAACTGCTCCAATTATTTTTTATTAATGTCTAAGCTTCCTTCTTCTGCATCGTTTAGGTGCCCTTAAAGAAACAAGCTTAATTCTAGAGTTTTTGCCCCAGTTAAAGACAATTAGTTAATTTTGGTGAGCATTAGCTTAAAAGAAGTTAGCAACAAGGATCGATGATTTAGGTAC
>MWOR01000182.1 GCA_002025865.1 Prochlorococcus sp. HOT208_60m_813I02
TAGAATTAGTGGCCCCGATAGAATCTCTGAAAACGGAGTAGTAACATTAAAAGTCTCTGAGGGTATTATATCTGACGTAAAAATAAGATTCCCTGATTCTGATGGTGAATTTGTTATTGATGGAAAACCTAGAAAAGGGAAAACAAAAGATTGGGTCATAAAAAGAGAATTAAAAACACAACCTGGCACCATTTTTAATAGAAAAGTTTTAGAAGCTGATATCGGTAGACTATATGCCACATCATTATTTGATGATGTAAAAGTTTCCCTTGGTCCTGACAATTTAAATCCTGGTCAAGTCATAATTTTTTTAGACTTGAGCGAACAAAGAACAGGATCATTGACCGGTGGACTTGGATATAGCAATGGTTCAGGCATCTTCGCCTCAATTGGTTTGCAGGAAACAAATACTTTTGGAAGAGCATGGTCTACAAATTTGAATCTAAATATTGGAGAATATTCAACCACCTATAATTTTTCATTATCTGATCCATGGATTAAGGGAGATAAATATAAAACATCTTTTAGAACAAATCTTTTTTTAAGCAGAGATTATCCTCAAGAATTTAAAAGTGAAAATAATGGGCGCATATACGCAGTAGATGATACTAGTACTTCAACCTCTGATACTTTTTCGTCAATAGTTTTAGAAAAAACAGGAGGTGGATTTTCTTTCTCAAGGCCATTAAATGGTGGAGATCAATTTAAGGTCTCTAAATGGAGAGTTCTTGCAGGAATGAACTTTAAGAAAGTAAAGATGATTGATGGTGATGGCAATAAAAAACCTTATGGTGATAAAACTCCAACAACAGGAAATATAAATGATATTATCTGTATTGGATTTACTCCAAATGATGGTTCATGCCCTGAAGAAAATACATTAGTGAGTGTTATCGCGAGTACTTCTAGAAATAATTTGAACAGTTCCATTAACCCAACTGCAGGAAATAAATTTACTTTTGGTACTGAACAATTTTTTTCAATGGGAAAAAATTCTCCAACTTTTAATAGAATGAGAGCAACATATTCTTATTTTATCCCCACAAAACTGATCAATTTAACCAAAGCATGTAAATCTAGTAAATCTACTAGTGAAGATTGTCCTCAAACTATTGGTTTTCAAATTAAGGCTGGAACTATTCTTGGGGAACTTCCTCCTTATGAATCATTTTGTATGGGAGGAACATCATCAGTTAGAGGGTGGGGATCTTGTGATTTAGCTGTAAGTAAAAGTTTTGTTGAAGGTACTGCAGAATATAGATTTCCTGTGTGGAGAATGATATCAGGAGCTTTATTTGTTGATGCAGGAAGTGACTTAGGATCTCAAAATGATGTTCCAGGGAAACCTGGCAAATTATTACAAAAATCTGGTTCTGGCTATTCGCTTGGAGGAGGGGTTGGAATAAAAACGCCAATTGGGCCATTAAGATTAGATGTTGCTAGTAAGGACCTAAGTGGAGATTGGAGATATATACTTGGAGTTGGATGGAAGTTTTAAGTGTTTTCTTGGCCTACTAATTATGATTTCTGCTATACCTTGGCTGGTGTTATCTCCAGTGAAGGTATAGGCCTTCATAGTGGAGAAAAAACAAGAGTTACAATTTGTCCTTATGAAAAAGAAGGATATTATGTCTCTTTCAAGGATAAACCTGGCGAGATTTTTAAGTTAACTCAGGATTTAATTGGAAGTACCATGCTTTGTACGGCAGTTAAATTGGGAGGGCGAAATTTATATACTATTGAGCATTTACTATCATCAATGGCTGGGTGTGGGTTAAGTTATATTCATATTGAGGTTGATGGGAAAGAGATTCCTCTTTTAGATGGATCAGCAATCCAGTGGGTTAAATATTTTGAAGAAGTAGGTATAAAAAAGGCACCTCGACCAGATAATTTCTTTCAAGAGATTAATAAATCAATAATCTTAAATAAGGAAGGCTCAGTAATAGCAGCAACCCCTTCTAAAAAGACTACAATTATATCCACAATAAATTTTGCCTATAAAGCAATTGGAAATCAAACTTTTGTGATTGACTTAAATCCAAAAAATTTTGTTGAAATGATTGCTCCTGCTAGAACATTTGGTTTTAAAGATCAATTTCAAGAGTTGAGTGAACTTGGATTAATAAAAGGTGGAAGTTTGGAAAATGCCCTTGTTTGTGACGGTGATAAATGGGTTAATCCACCGTTAAGATTTGATAATGAACCAATAAGACATAAGATTTTAGACCTAATTGGGGACTTGGCTTTGGTAGGGTTACCTAGGGCTCAAATTTTAGTTTATAAAGGATCACATTCTTTAAATGCTTTATTGGCCTCATCGCTAAAAAATTAACTTTATCTTTAATTGTTTTGGAAAAGAAATTATCCAGTGAAAATAATCAACTTTCCTCTGAGCACATACTAGGTTTGTTACCTCATAGATATCCTTTCGCACTTGTGGACAAAGTCATAGAGCACACTCCTGGAGAGAAAGCAGTTGCAGTAAAAAATGTAACTATAAATGAGCCTCAATTTCAGGGACATTTTCCTGAGAGACCTTTGATGCCTGGGGTTCTTATTGTTGAATCAATGGCTCAAGTTGGTGGAATAATTGTAACGCAAATGCCTGATCTCCCTAAAGGACTTTTCGTCTTTGCAGGAATCAATAATGTTAAATTCAGAAAACCAGTTGTGCCAGGAGATCAATTGATAATTTCTTGTGAGTTATTGTCTATTAAAAGACAAAGATTTGGGAAGGTTAAAGGTGAGGTGCACGTTGATGGGAAGTTGGTTTGTGCTGGAGAATTAATGTTTTCATTAGTTGATTAGGGATATGGATCATAAAAATAATGAATTTAACTCAAGATTTAGTGGCGTAAAAGTGCACTCAAATGCTTTTGTTGATCCAAGTGCCGAATTACATGATGGGGTTATTGTCTCTCAAGGAGCTATTATCGGGCCTGATGTGATTATCGGGAAAGGAACCGAAATAGGCCCGAATGCTGTTATTTCAGGAAGAACTCAAATTGGTATTAATAATAAAGTTTTCCCAAGTGTTTTTATAGGTCTTGATCCCCAGGACCTAAAATATAAAGGGGCTCATACTGAAGTAATTATTGGAGATAATAATACTTTCAGAGAATGTGTAACTATTAATAAGGCAACTGATGAAGGCGAAAAAACAATTATTGGAAATAATAATTTGTTGATGGCTTACACTCATATCGGCCATAATTGTGAACTTGGTAATAGGATAGTTTTATCAAATAGTGTTCAAGTTGCAGGCCATGTAAAGATTGAAGATAAAGCTATTATTGGCGGTTGTTTAGGTATTCATCAGTTTGTACATATTGGATATTTAGCAATGATTGGAGGGATGACTAGAGTAGATAGAGATGTACCTCCTTTCTGCTTGGCCGAAGGGCATCCAGGAAGATTGAGAGGTTTAAATAGGATTGGAATTAAGAGAAGTGGTTTAATGGGAAATAAAGATTTTGACTTAAATCTTTTGCAAACTACTTGGAATTTCCTTTTTAAATCTAATGATGCGATTTCAAATTCATTAGAAAAAGTAATGAAAGGAGAATTAGATCTTTCATCTTTAAAATTATGTAGTTTTTTAAAAGAATCAATATCTAAAGAAAGACGAGGACCAATGCCTGTAGTGAATGTATGAATAAAAAGATATTTATAAGTACTGGAGAAGTCTCTGGAGATTTGCACGGAAGTTTGTTATCAAAAGCATTATTAGATGAAGCTAAAAAAAAATCTATAGATTTAGAAATTTGTGGATTAGGCGGGGAAAGGATGAGGAAAGAAGGTGTAAAAATTCTTCAAGATACTACATCTATTAGTGCAATTGGAATTTGGGAGGCTTTACCTCTTATTATCCCAACAATAATAATTCAAAGAAGATTTTATAAATTATTAAAAAAATATCCTCCAGATTGCTTAATTTTGATTGACTATATGGGTCCAAATATAAAAATTGGAACAAAATTAAAAAAATCGAAGACTAAAACTCCAATTTTTTACTATATTGCTCCTCAAGAATGGGCTTGGAGGGTCGGTAATAATACTACAACAAATCTAATAAAATTTTCTGATAAAATTTTTGCAATTTTTAAGAAAGAAGCAGCATTCTATAAAAAGAGGGGTGGCAATGTTTTGTGGGTTGGACATCCAATGATTGATTTGACAAAAAAACTTCCTCTAAAGAAATATTCTAGAACTATTCTAAACCTTCGCCCAGATCAAAACATCATACTTTTAATGCCTGCATCAAGACCTCAAGAATTGAGATATATATTACCTACTTTTATTAGAGCGGCTAAAAAATTACAACAAAAATATCCAAGTTTAGTTGTCTATATCCCCTCCTGTCAGATTGCTTTTGATGAAATATTCAAAAAAGCCTTTAGAAAATATCAAGTTAAAGGATTTGTGATTTCTCAAAAAGATTGTGCAAAATTAAAACCTTATATTTATTCGCTTACTAAAATTGCTCTTTGTAAATCTGGGACAGTAAATATGGAATTAGCTTTATATGGAATCCCACAGATTGTTGGTTATAGAGTAAGTAGGATAACTGCTTTTATTGCTAAAAAAATTCTCAATTTCAAAGTAAGATTTATTTCTCCTGTAAATTTGTTGGTTAATAAATTAATAATCCCTGAGTTTGTACAAAGAGATTTTGACGAAAAGAAAATTTTTTATAAATCTTGTAGGATTCTTGAGGGAAAGTCAGAAAAAATAAAAATTAAAAAAGGTTATGCTTTTTTAAAGAAAGAATTAGGAGAAGAGGGTGTAGTCCAGAGAGCTGCTAAAGAGATTATTAATTCTATTATTTGAAATTTATAATAAAAAAATGAAATACCTCTTATCTCTAATAGTTGCTCTTTCAATATTTGTTAACCCTGTAAACACTTTCGCAGAGGAATTGATTCTTGCAGGAGGTTGTTTTTGGTGTTTAGAACATGATTTAGAGTCATTAAAGGGGATAAATTTTGTACAAAGTGGCTATTCAGGTGGAGATTTGCAAAATCCTACTTACGAAAATCATGAAGGACATCAGGAAGTGGTTTTGGTAAACTATGATTCCAAAATGGTAACTTTACCCGAGATACTTAGGCTGTATTTCAGAAATATTGATCCTTTGGACGGCAAGGGTCAATTTTGTGATCGTGGAGATTCTTATAGGCCAGTGATCTTTTTCAAAAATGCAACTGAGGAAAGTGACGCAATAAACGCAGTTGTTTCCGCCTCTAATGAATTGCGTGTGCCATTAGAAAAAATATCTGTAGAACTTAAATCAAAAGGTCAATTTTGGTTAGCTGAAGAATATCATCAGGATTTCGCTGAGAGAAATGAATTAAAATATAAATTCTATAGATTCTCATGTGGGAGAGATCAGAGGTTGGATAAATTATGGGGAGATAACGCTAGATCAACAAATCTTTGGAATGAATGATTTAAATATAATTATTTATTTTTAATCCATTGAACAAGAGTTTTAACTCCAAAACCGGTTGCACCTGATGGGTTAATTCCCTTATTCTTGTCAGTCCAACAAGTCCCAGCAATATCAATATGAGCCCATTTAATCTCCTTATCAAAGAATTCCTCTAAAAACAAAGCTGCAGTTATTGAGCCGCCGGCTCTAGGACCTGTATTTTTCATGTCAGCTATATGAGACTTTAAACCTTCTTTATAAGATTTTTGTAAAGGCATTTGCCATAATTCTTCTCCAGACTGGGCTGATGCAGCTTTTAGGTCATTTGCTAGATCATCATTATTGCTCCAGAATCCAGCTACATCATTCCCTAATGCAACTACAATAGCTCCTGTTAAAGTTGCGAGATCTATTATTGAATCTGGTTTTAAATTTGATGCGTAAGTTAAAGCATCAGCTAATGTGAGTCTGCCTTCTGCATCAGTGTTATTTATTTCAATTGTCTTACCATTAGATGCTTTAACTACATCTCCAGGATGTACTGCAGATCCATTTATCATGTTTTCGCAAGATGCCACAATAAAATGAATTTCTAATCCCTTTGGTTTTATTGCTCCAAGTGCTTTTGCTGCTCCTAAAACTGCAGCGCTTCCGCCCATATCATATTTCATCATTTCAATTTGAGATGCTCCTACTTTTAGATTGTATCCTCCTGAATCAAAGGTTAAACCCTTCCCAACAAGCGCAATCTTTTCTTTAATAGGCCCCTCTGACTTTAAAGTAAGATGTATAAATTTAGGATCTAGATCAGAACCTTTTGCTACAGCTAAATATGCACCCATTCCTAAATCTTCACAATCTTTTGCCTCTAAAATTTTTACTTCCAAACCATGATCTTTTGCTATTTGAGAAGCTTGTATAGACATTTGCTTAGGTGTAAGACTATTTGGAGGGGCGGCTACAAGTCTTCTAGCTAGTTCTACACCTTCACATATTTGTGCTGTCTCTTCAAAGCTAATATTCTCAAATTCTTTTAAATTTAAAAACTCTATTTCTTTAAGAACTTTCTTTTCATCTCTTTTCTTATTGAATCTATTGTCCTTATAAACAGATAATCTGGCTGACTCTGCTAATTGATTTATTTCTAGTTGTGAATTTATAAATTCCCATGGTAGCAAGATGCTGATTTTTTCATTTTTATCAACTGTTTTCCTAACTAGATTTCCTATAGAGTTTTCTATATCACTTTTATTTAAGTCCTTCGATTTGCCAAGACCAACTATGATTAAAGTTTCTAATTTTTGATCTAAAAATTCAAAGCTTAAAGTTTTTCCTTTTTCTCCTTTAAATTTTTTTTGAGTAACTTTTTTTAGTAATAATTTTGGGTCAATAACAAATTTTATATTTTCAAGTTGGCTGGAAATTTCTTCCTCTAAAACTCCAAAAATTAATGAAGCACCTTGCCAGTTATCAAGATTTTTTTGGAATATTGAAAATTGCATTTGTTGAATGGATTTAATTAACTTTTAGTTGTTTGTGAAAGTAGTTGCCCACCTATCTCGAGTTTCTTTATTAAAAGGTGGTAACCATAAATATATCAGTTGTTGTTCTAATTTACGTCTTAATTTTACTTCTTTAGGTACATCTAAGAAGAAACGAATATCTTGGTGACTTGAGAGTTTGTTATGAGCTAGGGCTTCTTTATAGTTCATGAGGTAATTTTTACAGTCATGTTCTCCCTTCCATCTTTTATTTGCTGAATTTGTTTCTCCTATATAAAGGATTATTTTAGAACTCCCCATCGAGTCAATTACAAAATACATTGCTGGCCCATTGTGTATATATTGATTGGTTCTCCAAAAGTTTAATGATAATGGCTGCAAGGAAAACGGATCAATTTTTCTTTCATCGGAAATTTTATTTATAGGAAGACTTGTTTGGTGCAAAGTTTTGTTGTGAGTATCTTTTGAAATTTTGAATTGGTGATTATATATTCTATCCCTCCATTCAGTTAGGATTTCGCCTTCGATTTTTAGATTATTTGAGTGTTGAAAATTAATTGATGTATTTACATTTGAACCAAATAATTCAAATTGTCTATTTTGGTTTGAAATATTATTTGCGTTAAATTTTTCCAATATTTATGAAAGATGTCTACTTAATTTAATTCTGAAAAAATATAAATCCAAGAATTATTTATAAACTAAAATTTATTAATCTTCTAATCAATTTAAAAGATTCTTGTTATCTTGTAGTTGAGCCTTAATCTGCGAAGTAAAAAATAGAAATGGGATTCTTTGAGTCAGACATCGTTCAAGAAGAAGCTAAAAAGCTTTTTACAGATTACCAAGAACTTATGAAACTTGGCTCTGATTATGGAAAATTTGATAGAGAAGGGAAAAAAAATGTTTATAAAAAAAATGGAATCACTTATGGATCGTTATAAGGTTTTTATGAAGAGATTTGAATTATCTGAAGATTTTCAAGCAAAAATGACAGTAGAACAATTAAAGACACAGTTAAGTCAATTTGGGATTACTCCTGATCAAATGTTTGATCAAATGAATAAAACCTTAATAAGAATGAAAGATGAACTTGATAAAACTTCTTAAAGTTAACGGTTAAAGCTTCATGACAGATAATTTAAAATTGCCATCATGGCTGTCAAGAGGAATAGAAGAATATTTTCCAATTAAGGGAACGGATCAAACCTTTTCGGAGATAATTGATCATGCGAAAAAAAATAATAAAAAATTAAGGGTTAAACTCGGCATCGATCCAACTGGAACCGATATTCATCTTGGGCACAGCATATTGTTTAAAAAACTTAGGGCATTCCAAGATAATGGACATATTGCAGTTTTAATTATTGGGGATTTTACTGCTCAAATTGGAGATCCAACCGGAAAAAACAAAACAAGAGTTCAGTTATCGGAAAAACAAGTTAAGGATAATGCAAAAACATACTTAACCCAACTAGGGATGGGAAAGCCAGCCAATAAATCTATTTTAGATTTTGATTCAAAAGATAGAATAGAAATTAGATATAACAGTGAATGGTTAAAAGGATTAAATCTTAATTCGATAATTGAATTAATGGGGAGTGCAACAGTTAGTCAAATGCTAGCTAAGGATGAATTTAATAAAAGATACACTTCGCAAGTCCCAATTGCTTTGCATGAATTCTTATATCCACTATTACAAGGTTACGATTCCGTAATTGTTCAATCAGATATTGAACTCGGAGGCACAGATCAGAAATTTAATATTGCAACAGGAAGAGACCTTCAAAGGCATTTTAAACAAGACCCTCAATTTGGTGTTCTGCTGCCAATTTTGACAGGTTTAGATGGAATTAAGAAGATGAGTAAATCTGAATTTAATACCGTTGGTTTAACTGAAGATCCTCTTTCAATGTATTCAAAATTAGAAAAAGTACCCGATAATATAATACCCACCTATTTTGAATTACTTACTGAATTAGATTTAAGTTTTCTGGAAAACTCAAATCCTCGTGAATTACAGAGAAGAATGGCTTTAGAAGTTACTACTTTATTCCATGGGGCCGAAGAAGCATTAAAGGCACAATCAAACTGCGAAAAATTATTCCTTGGATATAAAGAAAAAGTTGGAGAAATTCCAGAGATTTCTTTAAAAGAAGTAGTTTTTCCAGTAAAGTTTTTCTACTTATTAAGTGCTCTAAAACTTTTCAAATCTAGCAGCGAATCCAAAAGATCTATTAAAGGTGGGGGTGTAAAAATTGATAGTCAGAAATTAATAAATCCTGATTTAGTTTTTAATTCAAAAAATGATTTGGAAGGAAAAATTTTGCAAATTGGAAAAAAAATAATTAAAAGGTTTGAAAACTGAAAATTGATGAATAACAGATTTAATTCGGAGGATAAAATAATATTGGCAATTGATGGATTAGATGTAAGTCAAGCAAAATTACTTTTGGAAAAATGTCCTAATATTAAGTGGGTGAAAGTTGGTTTAGAACTTTTTGTTAGGGAAGGTCCGAGGGTTATTGAAATATTAAAAGGTTTAAATAAAAAAATTTTTTTAGACTTAAAATTTCATGATATTCCAAATACCATGCGAGCAGCATGTTTCCAAGTTTCAAAATTAGGGGTTGATATAATTTCTATTCATGCTTCAGCAGGTTTAAAAGCTCTTAAGGATTCGAAAAAAGCATCTTTAGAAGGAGCCACCTCAGTCAGTGTAAAACCTCCATTGGTTATAGGAATAACTGTTTTAACAAGCTTTTCTCTTAAAGATTTTCAAACTGATCTTGATAGAAATAATTCAATTGAAGAAAATGTATTGAGACTTGCAAAGTTATCTTTTGATGCCGGATTAGATGGATGTGTTTGTTCCCCTTGGGAGGTAAAAATGTTGAGATCTATTTATAAGGATAATTTTGAACTTATTACACCAGGTATCAGATTAAATGTTGACAATAAAGATGATCAAAATAGAATTATGACTCCCTATGAAGCTATAGATAATGGCGCTTCTAAGTTAGTCATAGGTAGATCAATTTCAAAAGCTATAGATCCTAATAAAGCTTTAATAGGAATATTTAAATCTATTGATTCTGATTAATTTTGGATTCTTCTCCCTTAAGCAATCTTATTATGTTTGTTCTATGTTTCCAGATTACTAATAATGCCACAATTAAACTTATAAAAAAGTATGAGTGCATAAATTTACCTAGATAAAAAAACATAAAAATAGGAAGTAAGATTGCAGCTGAAATACTGGATAAAGAAACAAATTTAGTTTTTGTTAGAACTATTAAAAAAATGCCAAGAGATGCGAGTCCAACTTTCCAAGAAAGAGCTAAAAACATACCTAATCCAGTAGCAACAGCTTTCCCTCCTTTACCTCTGAGCCATATTGGCCAAATATGTCCTGAGATAGCGGATATCCCTGCTATTACCTCTATTAATCCTTGATCTGTATAATATTGAGCAATTTTTACTGCTATAAGACCTTTCCCAACGTCAATGATAAACACAAAAAGTGCTGGCCATTTTCCAACATTTCTTAAGACATTTGTGGCACCTGTAGATCCAGAACCCATAGTTCTTAGATCTATATTTTTGAGATATTTCCCAATTAAAAAACCTGTCGGAAGTGATCCTAAAAGATAACTTGCAAAAATTATTAAGATATTCATAAAGCTTAGTTTAGTTCAAGGTCATCGTAAATTTCACTATCTGAACCAGCAAATGCAACCCATAATGGGAATTGAAGTATTGGAATTTCAACTGAGGTTTCTGCTGCATCAATGATAATAAATGGCAATTCTTCATTCGCTTCTAATCTATCAGCTCTCTCGATGACACCTTCAGGCTTTTCAAAAAGAACAATCCCACTATTAGGTCCAAAGTCATCCCTTGTTAGACCAAGTGAATCTTGAAGAATTCTTCTCCATTCACCTAATCGTTCAGGCTGCGAAGCTAAAATAAGAGTCTGAAATTGATCTCCATATAATTCGCCAAGAATAGATATTAAGCCAGCTGATAACAAGGCATTTTTTTGTCGAGATCCTCTACTTTCAAGAGAACCTCTTCCGCCCATGTTAAAGAACCAATCATCCATAATTTCTAAATCTGAGGAATCAAGACTCCGTCTTAATTTCCAAGGTTCTGCATAAAAGTCGGGTTGTTCTGTAAAACTTGAAAAGCAACTTTTTATAATCTCTTCATCTGGCTTAAATGTTTCAGAAAGAGCGGGAACATTTACTACATTATTTTTGATATTGTCTTGCTTTTTCTCATCAAGGGGAGAAGGCTTTACGATTATTGGTTGAGAAACTAATTCAAGTTTCTCTACGTTTTGTGAAAGATTCTGCAAAGCTCCAGTTAAGTACTCTTGAAAGCCTTTAACTCTTTTAGCAATATTATCTGACTGTCCTTTAAAATTAGACTCAATGTCTTTTTCTATTTCATTTTTTTTTGTTTCTAACTCTTTTATTTCTTTGACTAAAGAATCTTTTTTTGAAAAGAGATCTCTAAAAATTTCATAAGAAATTTCATCAAAAGATTTAGTTGATTTGTCATTTTTTGGTGTAATTTTTTTATTTTGAATTGTATTTTTCTTACTAATTTGTTTTGTTTTATCATCTGAAATTGAGTTATCTATTTTTAATTCCTTTTCAGGATTATTGTTGGAAATTTCTGTATTGGTCATTTAAATAATTTTGATGATTAGGCAAAGTCTGAATTTTAAGAATTTTTAATTTCCAGGGAGTCAACTTTTTTTATGAGCTCGTCTTTTAATTGCTTTGGATTAAATAAAATTGGTAATAAATGAGGACTGGACTTTTCTCTAAAATAAAAAATACCTGGGATTATAGGGAAAAAGAATTTCCATGATATCCAGTTCTTGAATGGAAAAGTTCTAATCTCTTTCCCTAATTGTAAAACGATAAAATCATCATTTGTTATTTTTATTCTTAAGGTGAATGACTGAAGTAATAAAAAAAAGCTAAAAGAAGCAAAAACTATTGTTGGCAAAGAACCAATATTCAAAAACAAAAGCATAAAACTTAAAACTATTAGAATGATTGGCAACTGAAATGAAGGAGATATTATTACTGGCTCCTCTTTTTTTGATTTAGTATTAAACATAGGATCATCCAAATAAAATTTGCGTTAGTAATACATCCATTAAAGATACAGTAACGAGAGTCATTACAACTGCACCTGTTGTACTTGTTCCAACTTCTTTTGGACCTCCTTTGGTTGTAAGTCCATATCCACAAGCAATGATTGAAATAAGTAATCCGAATACTACAGATTTTATTAACATTGAAGTTAAGTCTGCACTGGTTAAACTCACATTGCCTGATCTTACAGATGTCCAAAAAACTATTGGAGGAACTTTATAAAAAATTGTGCTCCAAATTTGTCCACTCCATAAAGCTACAGACAAAAACAAAAGACACTGTATTGGAGACATTATTACCATCGATAGTAACCTTGGCACTACCAAATATTGGACTGGTTCGGTCCTTAACATGGTTATTGCCTCAATTTGTTCTGTGACTTTCATAGTACCCAGTTGAGCAGCATAGGCAGTTGCAACCTTTCCAGTCATTAAAGTAGCAGTTAGAAGAGGAGCCATTTCTCTTGCCATGCCTACTGCTAATAAACCTCCAATTTCACTTGAAACCCCCATACTTGTAAGTTGCGATGCAACTTGAATATTAAAAACTGTACCTGCGGCAATTCCCGTAATTAATACAATTAACAAACTGCCAGGACCTGACTCCATAAGTTGCTCAAAGAGATCATTTTTGGAAATTTTACCCTTAAAGATAAAATTAATTGCTTGCCCGCCAATGACTAGGCTGCTTAGAAGTCTTTTGAAAAAATAAAGATAATACATATCTTTATATTAGTTTGTAATTAATTTTCGATCCCATTTTCTCATGATTAAAAGACCAATGATTACCAATATTGAGGGTATAAAGCCAATACATAATCTAATAGTTAATTGTGCTGAGTAGCATTGTTCAATAATATTTAGGCCATCTTTATCAACAAAACATGATTGATAACCTGATAAATACAATAAAAATCCTAATAATTGAACACTAAACGCGATACCAATCTTCTGAATAAGTACCATCCAAGCAGTATATAATCCTGCTGGTTTCTCTGGGTCTTCGTCTATTGCGTCAGGAAGTAGTGACCAAGGGATGAGAAAAGCGGTTGAAGCTCCAATGCCAATAAGACAGATTATGAAAATTAAAAGAATGAACAGAAATATGTTGCTGGCATTTAGGAATAAACTATCTCCAGCTCCTGAAATTTTTGATAATGAAGGTAAAAATAAAGCTGCTGTACATGAAATAATCCACATAATCGCTCCATAGTTTAACGCTGAAATCCTGTTCAATTGATTTGATACTCTGGCCCATATTTGTAAACCCACTAAAGCGCTAATTTGGAAAGGTATTGGGATCCACTTCGCAATATATGTTGGTACGTTCAGTACATCCTCGACATAGATTAACGCTACTGTTTGCATTAATTGTAAGGCGCACCAGAGAAGAATATAGAGCGTAATAACTTTTAGAAATTTTTTATTTCTGAAGATCCTTTTGAATTGAAGTGTTATAGCTTCAACTTTTCCTGAAGGCCTTCTTGCTTTTTTTGCGAATGGAGCTAATCCCCAACAAGAAATTAATGTTGCAGCAACTGCAATACATCCGCTTATTTTACCCATTAAAAAATATTGATTATTTGCTGATCCTTCGGAACCTAATACAACTCCAGCAATTATTAAACCAGTTAGTCCTGCGATTATTGAGCCAGTAAATCTAGATGCGTTTAGTCTTGTTCTTATTGCTGTTTTTTCAGAAATTTCAGTAGAAAGAGCTGCGAACGGAAGATTAATACTTGTATAAGCAGTCATTACGATTATAGAAATTATGGCATAGTAAATAGTCTTGGTTAGCACTGAACCAATGGGTGTCCACCATATCGCAGCTAAAGAGAAACCAAGGGGAACAGATGCTGCTACCATCCAAGGGATTCTAGGCCCCCATTTTGATTTAGTACGATCACTTAACCATCCAATTAAAGGATCATTTACTGCATCCCATATCTTTATTAACATTAATAATGATCCTGCAATTATTACTGGTAAACCAGCAGAAATAAAGAATTTGAAAAGAAAAAAACCAAATTGTGTCGCGACTAAACCTGTGCCTGCATCTCCTAGCCCATAAGAGAACATTAATCTTGTTGTTGATCTAGAAATATTTTTTTTCGAGTGTGAATTTTCCAATCTTTTTACTTTGTTTATTGTTTGATAATGTATTATTGCAGTGGTAATTCTATTACTTAATGCGGGCGTGGTTTAGTGGTAAAACCTCAGCCTTCCAAGCTGAAGATGCGGGTTCGATTCCCGCCGCCCGCTTTTAGAATAAATTATTTTTTGCCCCAAATACTTCTTCTGAAATGATTAGTAAAGAGCTTCTACTCTTTATTGAAACGGATTTTTCATTAATGGTTAAGGGATCAAAAATCTCAGACATGCTAGTGTCGATAACTTTTAACCAATTATATTTACATTTCGGCAAGGGGAAATCGATACTTTTTGAATATGCATTTAAACCTATCCAAACCAGCGGACTAGTTTTGTCTTTGTTAATGCTAAAGGCAACTGTGTGAGACCAACTACTCCAATCGGGGCTATCTAACTTTGTTCCATGCCAATGATATGTTGGAATATTTTCATTGGTTTGATTTTTAGGGAAGAATGATGGATTGAAAATGTTTATTAGTTTTTTTCGGATTTTTATAACGTATTTAAAATATTCTAATAATTCCAAATCTTGTTGACCATGTTCCCAATTCATCCAGCCCAATAAATTATTTTGGCACCAAGAATTGTTGTTCCCGCCTTGAGATCTTCCTATTTCATCACCCATAAGTATCATTGGAACACCTTTAGAGATAAGTAAACTAAGAACAAGATTTTTTTGTTGTCTTTTTCTTAAATCATTGATTAATAAGTTAGTAGTTGGTCCCTCATTACCATGATTCCAAGAATTGTTATGGTTATCTCCATCTCTATTTTGTTCTCTATTGGCAAAATTATGTTTTCTATTGAAAGTTACTAAGTCTTTTAGAGTGAATCCATCATGTGAAGTAATAAAATTTATCGACTTTGGAAAAATATTATCTTCTTTATAAATAGATGGCGTCCCTTTTATTTTATCGCTCATATTCCAAGCTGTATCTTTATCCCCCTTCCAAAATCTCCTTAAGTCATCTCTAAAATGACCATTCCAAGTGAAAGTATTCTTAGATGGGAAATCACCTAATTTATATAAACCGCCACAATCCCATGGCTCACTTATGAACTTGATATCGAAAAGTTCAGGTTCACATTCTATATCTTCAAAAATTGGAGGATTATCAAGCGGTGAAAGATTTTCTCCTCTTGATAGGGCAATACCTAAATCAAATCTAAAACCATCAACTCCTAATTCACTCGCCCAACATTTTAAAGATTCAATTATTAGTTTTCTAACTAATCCTCTGTTTGCTGCAATAGTATTACCACATCCGGAGACGTCCTGATAATTTTTATCTTTTCCAATAAAGTAATAAAGATTTTCATCTATACCTTTCCAAGATATTGCTGGCCCTTTTGAATCACCTTCGCAAGTGTGATTGTATACAACATCTAATATTACTTCAATGCCTGCTTTGTGACATTCCTCTACAAATCTTCTAAATTCCTCTCTATTCTTCTCGGCGGATTCATTCGAAAGATATTCAAAATGCGGAGTAAACCAATTAATTGGACTATATCCCCAAAAATTTTTTAGACCATTTGGGGCATCTGTAGGATCAAAACAAAAAATTGGAAGTAATTCAATTGTTGTAATACCCAGTTCTTTGAGATAAGGAATTTTTTTTAAAAATTTCTTAAAACAACTTTCATCTTTATCAGTTGATTCAGTGAAAGCTTTGATATGGAGTTCATAAATAATTGTTTCTTCCCAAGAATGTTTCGGTCTTGGATAATCCTTAAAATTAAATAATTTTCTATCGCAAACAACACTTTTAAGACAAGAATTAGTATTTTCTTGATTTTTTAATGCATTTTCTCTTTTATAACTTCTCCATCCGGTAATACCCCTTGAACATGGATCAAGTAATACTTTTTTTTCATAGTTATTATTAATCTCATTATTTTTTTGTTTCACTCTAAAAGCATAAATACAACCTTCATCTAGATCTTTTATTTCCGCATGCCAGTATGGACCTGTATTATTAGTCTGATCTAATTTGAATGTGCTTTTTGGGGAAATAGAGTCCTCTTTCTCAAACAATAAGATTTCAACATATTCTGCATTTGTGGCTACTAAGGAAAAATTAATCCCTTGTGAAGTTAGAGAACTCCCTAAAGGAAATGGTTTACCTTTATTGAGATGAATCACTTTTTTTTATCATTGATTAGTTAAATATTGAGATAATTTATTTAAATTACTGATATTTGAATAATAGATGCAAAATTTAAAAAAAAACTCAAATTTAAGGCTTCACTAATCAACTTTATTAGATCTTGGAGAGCTTTAATTTTCTAATTAATTACAATTTCTTCATCCATCTGCTCAGTGTTTAAAAAGATTTATAGAGAAAGTTTAATAATGAGAAAACTAGATTTTTCTTGATTTCAAAATACAAATTGTGTTTTTTCATGTGATGAGAAGGAAATATATCTGAAAATTAATAAAACATAATAAATAGCTCAAATTCTTAAATTCACCCCCCCCTTTAACATTTCCCCCCTTTGCTAAATGTAGTTAAATTTTTAATGCTAAATCTAGTGCCACCAATGCTTTTTGCTGTTTTCTAAATGAAGAGGCTATTTTTTTATTAATGAAAATGCGCGGTTAAAAGAAATAAATAATGTTGCTAAAAATGTCCCTAAAATTTGTATAAAGCTTTGCGCCGCCGGCATTTTCGGTTGCCGTATTTGTATTTGCTCCATATGATGTGAAAGTTCGAGGTTTAAACTCGATTTAAATCTTTTTTTTAACCCCTAGCTTTAATTTAAATTTCAATGAACAAAGCTGATTTAGTAAATCTTGTTGCAGCTCGTACAGAGCTCACAAAAACGGATGTTTCTTTAGTTGTTGATGCAGCTATTGAAACTATTGTTGATTCAGTAGTGGAAGGCAAAAAAGTCTCTTTACTAGGATTTGGTTCTTTTGAACCAAGAGATCGTTCTGCAAGACAGGGTTTAAACCCTAAGACAGGCGAAAAAATAGCAATACCCGCTAAAAGAGTTCCAACATTCTCTGCAGGTAAACTTTTTAAGGATAGAGTTCAAGGATAATTTTTTTAATCTATTTCTTCCTTTAATAACAAGGTGCTCTTTTATGGCATCTTTTTTTTAATCGAAAAAAGATGCAATTAGCTCAATGCTCAATTCTCTTAACGAGGTATCCAAAATTTTAAAATCTTAAGAAGTAATGAAATGTTTAACTATCTTATTCCTTAAATTTTTGTTGTTATCTAATTTTGTTATGGCTGAAACAATACCAATAAAGTCTAAGATTTTAAAACAATCTACTGATTGTTTTAAAGATTCTCGACCCCAAATATGTAAAGAATTAGTTTCTGAAATAGAAAAACTTCAATTAATAGTATTTGACCAAAATAGATTCAAATGTCAATCAAGTTTATTGGGGCTGCAAACGGAAATTATTGAAGCTTATTTTTTTAATAATTTCTCAAATAAAAGAATTTCATTAATGATCCCATATGTGATTAAAAATTGTTAATTATTAAAATAATTTATTTTT
>MWOR01000183.1 GCA_002025865.1 Prochlorococcus sp. HOT208_60m_813I02
GAAAGGTGGGTTGACATATATACAAGACTAGGTGTTGAAAGAATTCTTTTTCTTGGACAGGAAGTGAATGATGGTATTGCTAATAGCCTTGTTGCACAAATGCTTTATCTAGATTCTGATGATAATTCCAAACCTATCTACCTATATATAAATAGCCCAGGAGGATCAGTTACTGCTGGCTTGGCTATATATGACACTATCAAATACGTAAAAAGTGATGTAGTAACCATATGCGTAGGCCTCGCAGCCTCAATGGGAGCGTTCCTATTGGCTGCTGGCACAAAAGGTAAAAGGGTTGCCTTGCCTCATAGCAGAATAATGATTCATCAACCTTTAGGAGGAACTTCTCAACGTCAAGCAAGTGATATTGAAATAGAAGCTAAGGAAATTTTAAGAATTAAAGATATGTTAAATATGTCCATGGCAGATATGACAGGCCAATCATTTGAGAAAATTGAAAAGGATACTGATAGAGATTATTTTCTAAGTGCGGAAGAAGCAAAAAACTACGGCTTAATTGATAGAGTAATCAAACATCCAAGCGAAGCAAATCAGTCTTAGATTTTCTAAATAAATATTTTAATTTTAATTTTTAAATTTATAATTTTTTGATTTATTTACACCTTTAATGTCTAAAATTATAATTATCAAATGCAAAGAAGTTACAACTAATGACCCAACTCTTTTACGACACAGATGCAGATCTAAGTCTTTTAAATAATAAAACAATAGCGATCATTGGATATGGTTCACAAGGTCATGCACATGCCCTAAACCTTAAAGATAGCGGTATGGACGTAATTGTTGGATTATATAAAGGTAGTAAGTCTGAAAGCAAAGCTATTAGCGATGGTCTAAAAGTATTTAGCGTTTCTGAAGCTTGCGAAAAAGCAGACTGGATTATGATTCTCCTCCCTGATGAGTTTCAGAAAGATGTTTACCTTAAAGAAATAGAACCAAACTTAAAAGAAGGAAAGATATTAAGTTTTGCTCATGGCTTCAATATAAGATTCGGACTTATCAAACCTCCTAATTTTGTGGATGTTGTAATGATTGCCCCAAAAGGGCCTGGACACACTGTTCGCTGGGAATATCAGAATGGTCAAGGAGTTCCAGCATTGTTTGCAGTAGAGCAGGATTCTTCCGGAAATGCAAGATCATTGGCGATGGCTTACGCTAAAGGGATTGGCGGAACGAGAGCTGGGATTCTTGAAACAAACTTCAAAGAAGAAACAGAAACTGATTTATTTGGAGAACAAGCGGTTTTGTGCGGCGGATTATCAGAGCTCGTCAAATCAGGCTTCGAAATTCTTGTAGAGGCAGGCTATCAGCCTGAACTTGCTTACTTCGAATGCTTACATGAAGTTAAACTTATTGTTGATTTAATGGTGAAGGGAGGCTTATCTCAAATGAGAGATTCCATTTCAAATACTGCAGAATATGGAGATTATGTAAGTGGTAAAAGACTAATCAATAGTGATACAAAAAAAGAAATGCAGAAAATTCTTAAAGATATTCAAGATGGAACTTTCGCTAAGAATTTTGTGGAAGAATGCGATAAAAACAAACCCTTAATGACAAAATTAAGAGAAGAGAACTCAAAACATCAAATTGAGAAAGTAGGTAAAGGTTTGCGCTCGATGTTCAGTTGGCTGAAATAAATTTATTTTTAATATTACTTGGATCGATTGGTTTTGATTTATTAATCGGCGATCCAAGATTCTTTATCCACCCTGTTCAAGTAATTGGCTTTTACATAAAAAAAATATCTGATTACCTCATAAATAATTTTGGGGAAAATAAAAATATATTGTTTTGGGGAGGTTTAATAATAGCTATATCCACCATAGGAATGAGTTTTAGTTTAGGTAAATTGATAGAACTCAGTTATGT
>MWOR01000184.1 GCA_002025865.1 Prochlorococcus sp. HOT208_60m_813I02
TGCTTCAGTTGATTGTAATAGTAGATGGGTTGCTCTTGATCCTTTTAGAGGAACTACCGCTGCAGTAGCAGAATCTGCTAGAAATGTTAGTTGTGTTGGGGCTGAACCAGTTGCAATTACAAATAATTTAAATTTTTCTTCCCCTGAGAATGAAATAGGATATTGGCAACTTTCATCTTCATGTAATGCAATTACTGAAGCCTGTAGAGCATTGGAAACTCCTGTTACAGGAGGTAATGTTTCTTTGTATAATGAATCAAAAAATAAAGATAATGTAATAACTCCTATCAATCCTACGCCAGTTATTGGAATGGTTGGAAAGATAGATAATGTCGAAAAAGCTATAAGTTGTGAATGGAAAAATATTGATGATCAAATTTGGATAATTGGTTCTTATAAATCAGATATGACAATTGCAGCTAGTTCTTATTTGGAATATTTTCATGGAGAAATTACAGGTCGGCCTCCAAAAATAGATTTGTTGGATGAAAAGTTTTGCCAGAGTTTTTTAAGAAATGCGATTTTAAATAGTCTTGTAGCTTCCTCGCACGATATCAGCGACGGAGGTTTAGCTATAGCTTTAGCAGAGTGTTGTATTTTGTCTGGAAAAGGTTCAACTATAGAACTAAAGAAAGATTTAAATAGAGACGATAATTTATTGTTTGCAGAAGGAGGTTCAAGAATCATTTTTTCAATAAGTAAAATGAAACAAGACGAATGGCTTAATTATTTAAAGCAAAATCAAATTAATTTTCCATCAAGTGTTTATGTAAAAAAAATAGGGTATGTATCTAGTGAAACGCTTAAGATAAAAATTCAAGATAAAAATATCTGCCATATTAGGGTTGAG
>MWOR01000185.1 GCA_002025865.1 Prochlorococcus sp. HOT208_60m_813I02
TACCTTTTCAGGATTTTGTAAATATAGATGGATTAAAGGAAAGGTTAACCAAGGATTTAAAAAAGGTGACTATTGAATTAGAAAATTTAAATAAGAGATTATCTAATAAAAATTTCGTTGATAAGGCTCCAAAAGATATTGTTGATGAATGTAGATTTAAATTAAATGAGGGTTCAGTACAAAAAGAAAGAATTACTAAAAAACTCGAACTTTTGAATTGAGAATGAATATGTTTCTTGAAAATATTTATAATCTGTCTTTTTTTTTTAATACTGGAATTGGGATCTTTTCGTTTGTTTGTATTTATATTTTAATTATTTTATTAATACTTCCAGCTTCTTGGTTATCTTTATTGTCAGGTTTTTTATATGGCTCATATTTAGGATCTATTATCGTTTTCATTTCCGCTTCTATAGGAGCATCAGTTGCTTTTTTTGTATCAAAAAGTTTTTTTTGCAAAAAAAGCTAAAAAAGCTTTTTAGCCGTTATCCAAAATTAAGTGTCATGGAACAAATAGTAGAAAAAGGCGGACTTAAATTAATTTTTTTAGCGAGATTATCGCCCATATTTCCCTTTAGTATTCTTAATTATTTTTATGGTTTGAATAATGTTAAAAATCGAGATTTCGCTCTTGGTCTTCTTGGAATAATTCCAGGAACTTTTCTGTATTGCTCAATAGGTAGTTTGGCAAAAA
>MWOR01000186.1 GCA_002025865.1 Prochlorococcus sp. HOT208_60m_813I02
CTAAAGAAAAAAATAGAAAACCAGAAGAAATAGCAAAGGAAGCATTGAATTTTGCTATTGAAAATGATTTTAATTCGATAATTATTGATACCGCAGGAAGACTGCAAATTGATGATTCCATGATGAGTGAAATGGTTCGAATAAAAGAAGTTTCTAATCCTGATGAGGTTTTGCTTGTTGTTGATTCAATGATTGGGCAAGAAGCTGCAGACTTAACAAAATCATTTCATGAAAAAGTAGGAATCACAGGGGCGATATTAACTAAGTTGGATGGTGACTCAAGAGGTGGAGCTGCTTTATCGATAAGAAAAATAAGTGGTAAACCAATCAAATTTATAGGGGTAGGTGAAAAAATAGAGGCATTGCAACCATTTCATCCAGAGAGAATGGCCAGCAGAATTTTAGGCATGGGCGATGTCTTGACACTTGTTGAAAAAGCACAAAAAGAAGTTGAACTTGCTGATGCAGAAGCGATGCAAAAGAAACTTCAAGAAGCGACATTTGATTTTAATGATTTTGTAAAGCAAATGAGATTAATTAAAAGAATGGGCTCACTTGGTGGATTGATTAAATTGATTCCTGGAATGAATAAAATAGATGATGGGATGATAAAAGATGGAGAAGATCAACTTAAGGAAATAGAATCTCTGATCTCGTCAATGACTCTTGAGGAGAAACAAAAACCCGAAGTTCTTGCCGCACACCCCTCAAGAAGACAAAGAATCGCTCAAGGTAGCGGTTATGAAGCAAAAGATGTTGAAAAAGTTTTAGCCGATTTTCAAAGAATGAGAGGTTTTATGAAACAAATGTCTAACGGAGGAATGCCAGGAATGGGAGGAATGCCAGGAATGGGAGGAATGCCAGGAATGGGAGGAATGCCAGGAATGGG
>MWOR01000187.1 GCA_002025865.1 Prochlorococcus sp. HOT208_60m_813I02
AACTTGGACAGAAGCAGAAGCAAATGCAAACAAATTAGGAGGTCACTTAGTAACAATAAATGATGCTGAAGAAAATACATATTTGCTTTCAAATTTAAATTCAAATAATGACGACATATGGATAGGTATCTCTGATAAAGACATTAACGGAGAATTTAAATGGACTTCTGGAGAAGATGTCACCTATACAAATTGGGCGCCGGGTGAACCCAATACAGCAACATATGGGAAATTTTGGAGTATTTATGATGGGCAGTGGGATGATGCCTCAAATAATGATGGTGGAGGACATAGAGGAATCGCAGAAATACCTTTCCTTAGGAGAAATGACTCTGCTTATGTAATTGTTGAAGGCCCAACTTGGGAAGAAGCAGAAGCAAGTGCTGTTGCTTTGGGAGGCCATTTAGTCACTATTAATAATGCTGAGGAGAATGAATTTTTAATAAGCAGTTTTGATATTTATGGTATGCACGATGATATAACTAAGGAAACTTATTCAAATGAAATACCATATTGGATTGGGCTAAACGATATAGAAAGTGAAGGTAATTGGGAATGGACAAGTCAGGAAAATGCCAATTACACAAATTGGCATGATGATAGATATTTGGGCGGCCAATTATCTCCAAACGGTGGAACAGGGGAAAATGTCGCATACTTAGGAGGATATATAGATGGTACCTGGGACGATCAGCCAAATATATTCAGTCATAATGGTTTTATCCCCAAAGGCATCGCAGAAATCAATTTAGCGCCAAACAATTTACCTACAGGAGAATTACTTATAAATGGGAATTTAAATGTGGGAGAAACTTTAACAATAGATCTCACAAATATCAGTGATATTGATAACTATGAAGGTTATACACCTGCCTATAATTATTCATGGGAAATATCAGATGATTTTGGTGTTACTTGGAGTGCTTTAACCTCAGAAGATGGAACAGATAATGATAATTCTTATATTCTTACATCAAATGAAGTTGGCAAAAAACTAAGAGGATCTATTTCTTATGTTGATGGATATGGTTCTACAGAATCAATAACTTCTGCAGCTTCTGAGGAAGTTGCTCCAAACTTATTAATTAGAGACGGTAAATTTTATAAAATTGTAGATGGTCCAAGTTGGTCTGATGCAGAAGCTAATGCAGTCGCTTTAGGGGGACATTTAGTCACAATTAACTCGGCTGAGGAAAATAACTGGATTTTTGCCAACTTTGAGGAAGTTTTAGTAGGTGCTTCTGAAGGATTAGGTTTGATGATAGGGTTCACTGATCAAGAAGAGGAAGGCTCCTGGAAATGGACTAGTGAAGAGGAGGTTACTTATACAAAATGGGGTACAGGTCAGCCAGATAATTCTAGAGGTTTAGAAAACCATTCAGTTATTGGATGGGATAATGGCACTTGGAATGATATTCAGGAAGATTGGTGGAATTTACCTGCAGTTTCAACAAATAGAAATGATGTCAAGGGATTAGCAGAGATACCGTTATCTTATTTCTCAATCTCCGATTTAACTTTAGAGGAAGGAGATAGAGGTTTCATAACAATAAATAGGTTAGGTAATATTCTTACAACTCAAAATTTGAATTTAATATCAGCTGATGGAACAGCGATTGATGGATTGGACTATAACTTAATCAATGAATCAATATCTTTTAGTAGCGGAGAAACTTCAAAAAAAATATTTTTCAGAACTATAGAAGATTCTGAATATGAGTCGACTGAAACATTTTCTTTAGTTATTACTGCTTCAAAAACAGATGAGATACCAGCCCAGATTTCAGATGGTGAAGCTTTAATAACAATTAATGATGATGATGACGATATGCAAGGAGTAATAACGGCAGATTTTTATGTTGAAGATATAAGTGTTTTTGAAGGAGAAACTGGAACTTTAACTATTACCAGATCTGGTAATACTTCTACTTCACAAAATATTAAAGTAACTTCATTTGATATTTCTGCTTTAGCTGGATCCGATTATAAATCTATTAATCAAAACGTCTTATTTTCACCAGGAGAATTATTTAAAACGGTTTCAATTGAAACATTGGAGGACAATGTTGAGGAATTTAATGAAACATTCTTTGTCTCATTAGATCCATCTCTAGAAGATATTGTTCCAGCTCAAATTATTAATAAACAAGCAACCATTACCATTAGAGATAATGATCAGGAAGATATTTCAAATAAAGAACTTTTTAATATTTCGACCCAAATTAATATCCCCAGAGAAGGTTATATTTGCACCACAACTGTATCCACTCAAAATGTTGCAGAGGGAACTACTTTATATTGGTCATTAAGTGGGGAAAACGTAGATATCTCTGATTTTGCGCTGGGTTCCCTCACGGGATCAGGAGATGTTGGAAGTGATGGTAATTTTTCCTTCATGCATAACATTGCTAATGATGGAATCATTGAAGGATACGAAACAATAAATATAAAACTTTTTTCTGACGAGGAAAGAACAAATCAAATTGCAGCAACTAGACCTCTTACTATTCAGGATTCTGCTATAACAGAACAGATTGCTGATATAATTATCGATCTACAGGGCATATCGAAGGTAGTAACAAATTTAGTTCAGGGTGAGAACTATACTCTTAAACACATAAGAGATTTCGATGGAAATTCACACGCTAATTCTTCCACTGAAGGAGTTGACAGTGCATATAAATATCAAAATACAATTGATATCAATGGAGATGGAATAGAGGAAGCTATATATACAAATTTAAAGAGTGGACGTTGGGTTACTGCCTCTATTGATCCAAGTACAGGTAAAATAGATTATTCCGATTACGGAGAGGGTGGAACTACAAGAGTGGTGGGAATATATGATGATCCTCTCATCGCTGAAGGCAATAAGTATGGCGGTTATTTATCTGATGGAATAACTCCTGCTCCTGCTCAATTTGGTGCAACTGGTTCTGATCGTTATATAGATCTAAATGGAGATGGAGATTTTGATGATGAGAATGAAGATCGTCTCGCTTTGAATAGTCAGGTTAGATTTCAGAGAGATCTAGAGCAAGATAATTTAATAACAAAAGTTTCAAATGATTATGACGGTGATGGAGTATTTGAAGTTTATTGGAAGACATCTGATAATACCGCATACTTAAGAGCTCTAATGCACGATGACGGTAATATCAGGTATGCAAATTATCAGAATGAAAGTCAGATGAGAGATTATTTAACGACTAACGGTTTGAGCGATACTATTTCTGATATTATCTCCTGAGAACAACAAGGGATATAGACAGCTAAGCAATTATAAGTATTAATTTAATATGAATCTAAAAATCAGGAAAATATATAAGACTAGATAATAACTTTTTAAAAAAGTTTATTTGAATCAGCCAATAATATCACTTGTAATATCACCAAATCCTTGATTTGTTAGATATTCAGACATCTGATCTTCACTCTGATAATTTGCATACCTGATATTGCCATCTGCATGCATCAGTGATCTTAAATAAGCTGTTCCATCAGATGTCTTCCAATAGACCTCATGTACTCCATCTCCATCATAATCACCAGCATGTTTTGCTTCTAAATTATCTATATCCAAATCATTTTGGAATCTAACCTGACTATTTAATGCTAAACGGTCAACTGTTTCTCCATTGTATTCAACATATCTACTCTCTTCTGAGACCCCAAAGTTAGCAGGTGCAGGAGTAACTCCGTCTTCTAGGTATCCATTATTGGATTCACCAACAGCTATTACAGGATCATCATATATTCCAACAACTCTTGTTCCACCACCAGCTCCATTATCATCAAAGTCTATCTGACCGGTAGTTGAGTCAATTTTAGCGGTAACCCAACGCCTTGATACATCGTTAGTGAATATTGCCTCAAAAGTACCATCTCCATTGACATCCAACATCCCATGATATTTATAGGATGTAGGAGTATCTTCTAGGTTATCTCCAGCATGAAGACTGCCATCATAATCTTTGATCGCATCAAGTGTAGCTTTTTCTCCAACTGTATATGCAGTAATAGTTACAGGAGATGATCCGGTGACGCTTGAGAAACCATTTGAATCTGCAGTGTAACTACTATTAATTTCTGCTACTGATACTAGAGACGATGAGCTTGAAGTGTCAGTTGATGTGTCGGTTGATGTGTCAGTTGATGTGTCAGTTGAAGTGTCAGTTGAAGAGTCGGTTGATGTGTCGGTTGATGTGTCGGTTGAAGTTAAAACACTTCCGTCTGATGCGCTACTATCAGTACCGGAGCCCGCGAGTAAAGCAGGGTCACGTACCACTCCGAGAGTACTATCTGAGTCATACCTTCCATTATCTTTGACATACACTGTCATCAAGTTTGTGTCAGAATCGAATATTGCACCTTCACCAGTTGTCTCATCATAAGCAAAATCAAAATATTCACCACTTGCTTGATCTTTCTTCAAGTATTTAGGATCAGTAGTATCTTCAGGAATAACCCAAGATAAAGAAACAATCTGACCATAGTTATCTGGGTCATCAATAGTAACATTGAAATCCATCAATCCTGTCAAAGGCTTGATATTGCTCGAGTCTAAACCTGTGTCATTACCAACTTTTGCTAATACCGCATCATTGGCTTCCTGAATAATTCCTACATCCAACTGATATGTACTCTTTGATCTACCCTCAACTCCTCCACTAAACATTTCTATTTCTGTATCGGTTGAATCTGACTGAGAATTAGCTATACCAATTATTGGTGATTGAGCAGTATTTCCATATTCCGCTTCAACAGCTGCATCAACATTTGCAGTGTTGATCAAGTTAGTGTAAGTGTCAGAAGCAGAAGATGAAGAACCTTGACTTATAGAGCCATCAGCATTTAGATCTTGTCCAAATTCATCTTCATTCAATTCTGCTGAAGTACGGAAAGAAACATTATTCCAATCAATTTTTGCATTAGCATCAAGAGTTAATACTTGATATGAGATATCAGTACTTTCACCAAAAGTTACAGTTTCCTCAACTGCAATTTTATAAATGTCTCCAACTTTTTGAGTAGCTATTGCTTCAGAAGTAAACGAACCTCCAGTCCAACTTTCTGAAAAATTAAGGTCTACAAATCCACCATCAGGTCCAGAAACTTGCAAAGAAGTATCTCCATCTTTGATGAATAGACTTCCATCAGTAGTAGCCGCTAATTTTGCTCCTGTCTTATCTGTAGAAATTTCAATTGCCGCATTTGCACTAATTTCAGAAACCTCATTATCTCCATTAAGGTCTAATGTGAAGGTATCTTCTAATTTTATTGGATCATCGGTGTAGGTAAGGGTTCCCCAATCGACTTGATTAGTAGTTTTATCAACGTTTACAGTTTCATAATTAATATCGGTTGATGCACTATCACCAGAACCAAAAGTACCAGTAGATTTAACTAAGATTTTGTAAACTTCAGAATCTGAAACAGTCGCAGTTTCTACAGCTATAACTTCTTTTGAAATTGATCCATAACTACCAAGTGTTATTGATTCATTGAAACTTATTAGACCTCCACTTTCATCAAGAACTGGTGACTTTGTTTCACTTCCAGCATCCTGCACATAAAGATTATTATTGGAATCCAAATGAGCTTTAGTTCCTTTAGTATCAGTATCGACCTCAGTAAGAGTTTCATTTGTGGCAGACCAGGTGGTACCATCTCCATCAAGATCTTGATTTAATTCTGATTCCCATAATTTTGCGTCACTAAAAGTATATGAAGAGAAATCAACAATCCCTGAAGCCTCTGATATATAGTCATTTGTTCCAACATTGATTTTTAAAGTTTCCCAGTCCTCAATTGGCGAGTAAGTTTGTCCTGCAGCTTCAGCTGTAGCTTTGGCAGCTTGGTCAGTAGTTGTATGTTTGATAGCTAAACGCCAATAATCAGGCGTATCATTACCATCACTATCAACACCTTCCACAGCAAAGGCTGTAGCTTCACGAGTTTTACCAGCCCATGTAAACGACCAATCAAAATCTACAGCGGTTCCATAATCATCAACAATTTCATATTTCTCTGTTTCATCATTTTCTGAACCTTTACTAATCCAAAGAACTCCCTCTGTATCTTTGGACAAATAATAAGCTGTTGGTGCGCCACCTGAAGTTGTAGTTGAATCACTAGAAACTGCGCTTCTTACTGCAGCCCCATCTATCCCACCGCTATCATTAATATCTTGATTTAATGCAGTTTCAAGTTTTGCTACACCAGATGTAGTAGATGAAGTACTCCAGTCTAGATTCCATGCATTATTGTTATTAGAATTTTGAGAAATTTTATAAGTTTCCCAAACGGTTTCAGTTTCACCACCAAAAGTTGAATCTATTTTTACAGCTAACAAGAATTTTTTGGTATCTCCCTCGGTTATTGATTCAACTGCATACATTTGAGAAGTTTCAGAGAAAGCAAAATTTCCGCTACCCCAAGAAACTGTGTAATCAAAATCTGGAGTCTCCCCATAAGAATCAACTAATGAATAGACCTCGTTTGTTTCATCGTCAAAAATATAGTAACTGCCACCTGCATCAACTTTTAAGAAATCACCAGTTGTATCAGTACTTAATGTTGTTAAATCTGCAGTATTGATTCCAGTTGCACCATCTCCATCTAAGTCAGCAGAACTTCCGAAAAGGGATTCGTAATCCTTGATTGATGAGACAACAGGTCTTTTCCCATCATCAATAACACCTTTGCTATCAACGTAATTTAATGTCCAATCAACTGTGTCTTCTCCAGCCCAACTTGAACTATTTTTAATCGCAATTACATATCCATCAGATACACTTGCTCCAGTTGAACTTGTATAAGTCGTAGATTCTACTGCAACTGCTTCAGCTGAGAATGATCCACCTGGCCAACTAAATTCATATTCTAGTTCTGCACTACCACCCCAAAACTCTGTTAATTTAATATATTCATCAGCACTAGTTTTTATATAATATCCTCCATCAGTATCTTTCTGTAGGATATCCCCTTCAGTATCAGAACCTACTGAAGAAAGGCCTGTTAATACAATACCTACATTTCCATCACCATCTAAATCCTCTCCGAATGAGGTTTCATAACTACTAATATCATCAGTAAATAGAACATTTGACCAGTCAAGTACTCCACTTGAGCTGAGAGTATAAATTTCCCAATCAGTAAAAGTACTGTTTCTATTCTTATTAGTATGTTTAATTGCTAAGGAGTAAGTATCATCACTATTCTTCTCCACTGCATAAGACTCACTACTGTGAGAGCCAGAACCCCAATTAAACACATTATCAAAACTAGGGCTGCCTCCGTAACTGTCTTTTATAGCAATAGTAGTTGTATCTTCAACTATGAATAATGAACCAAAATCGTCTTTCTTCAACAGTGATCCATATGTGTCAGATGAAATAGAATTAAGAGAAGCAGCATCTACACCGGTACCACCACTTCCATCCAAATCCATCCCGAAAGCATCTTCATAATCAGAAATTGATTGGGTCCAAATTGTGTAATCCCAATTAGTATTTCCGGATAGATCGATGGCATAAATTTGCCAATTTTCGTTTGTTTCTTTTTCTCCTGTCCACCAGTTAGTAAATGTATCTGTCTGTTTTACAGCTAATTGATAGTAATCTGTTGTGCCACTGGTATTTTTTTCTACTGCTACTGCCAGAGATGTAAAGCTACCATCTCCCCAATTCATATTTTCTTCAATCCAACCATCATTAATAGCTATTTGAGTTTCACCATCAACAATATAAAGCGCACCTTCAGAGTCCTCAGCAAGAAGTGCACCGACTTCATCTGTATCTCTATTTGTTAAACTTACAGTTCCATCAGAGCTACCATCTCCATTAAGATCTTGACCAAATTCATCTTCCCAAACAGTTACGGATTCTGTGAAAATTTGTGATTCCCAGTCAAGGATACCCTCCGATGAAATTTTATGAATATCCCATTTAGTATCGCTATAAGTTTGTCCATTAAAATCAGTAAAGGTATCCTCTACTTTCACCGCTAACCTGTAATAGCTTGAATCACCTTCTGTTATTTCTGTAACTGCATATGCAGACATTGAGAAACTTCCACCGTCCCATGTTTGACTCATTGAAAATGTGGGAGTTCCACCCCAAGAATCCTTAACATCTAAAATTGAGGAATCGTCTGCACCATCCCATATATATATTTGGCCAGATTCCGAAATTTTTAATTGAGCACCAACAGTATCGGTTGATACATCAGTCAGTGTGCTTAAATTTACGCCAACATAGCCATCCCCGTCTAAATCTTGTGAAAGAGATAGTTCATATCCTGCAATATCTGGAGTGAATTGAGGTGGATTACTCCAGTCTAAAACTCCTGTACTTGAAAGATTGAATATTTCCCACATCGTAACGGTATTAGAATCATCTGAGTCCTCATCTGAACTTGATTCATCTTCTGCATAGAAGTAAGCCATATCGCCATATCCGCCCATATCTCCATAACCCATATCGTCATATCCGCCCATATCCCCATATCCCATATCGCCATATCCGCCCATATCCCCATATCCCATATC
>MWOR01000188.1 GCA_002025865.1 Prochlorococcus sp. HOT208_60m_813I02
TGTATTTCTAATCTTTTGTCATTCCATGCTTCGCCTCCAATTTCTTTTAGAAATTTTTTAGATATTTTGATCACCTCCTCATCAATTTCTACTAGATTAATTTTTGATATTTGAGAATATTTAAGGCATTCTCTTAAAGTACCACCGTCACCACCGCCAATAATTAGTACATTAGATTTTTCGTCAATGCTACTTAATGCAGGATGTACAAGACACTCATGATAATATTTCTCGTCTTTTAATGATGTCATCCAGCAACCATCTAACATTAAAGCTTTACCATAATATTCATTTTCAATAACAATAATTTCTTGATATTTTGAGGTTTTTTTAATTAAAATTTTCCCATTTAGGCCGAATCTTGAGCCTTTATGATATTCATCTATCCATGTTGTAATATTTGTCATTTGCTTTTAGGAATTTTTCTCGCCAGTTTTTGCTTGGCTATTTGCCAAAGCCGTTGAAAGTCTTTGGGAGTTTGTTTTTTAATATTATCTCCTGCATGCTCTTCGACGATTGAAAATCTGTTTAAAAATTTTATATTAGTTTTTTGAAGAGCTGATTCAGGATTTATTTTTAAAAAGTTT
>MWOR01000189.1 GCA_002025865.1 Prochlorococcus sp. HOT208_60m_813I02
ATAGCCGTAATAATTGCATCGCGTGCAGCGTGACCAGTAAGTTCTCTTTGAATAAGCTTATTTGCTAATTCTTTAAAATCTTTCCATAAAAAATTTTGACTTTTTTCGTTATCTTTTTCAGGAACAATTTTTACACCAAAAGTTACCAAGGGATCAAGTGCCATACGGATGCCGTCAAAAAAATCATCTAGACCTCGTATCATTGCTTCTGAGATGATTTTTTCTTTATCTAATCTACTTGGGTGTAATTCTAGTTGATGTATTATTTCTTCTTTAAACAATTCTTTTTGCCTCACAAGAAATTATTAATTCACTTTTGCTATTCTGTCTATTTTCCAATCATTGTTAGTTTTTGCGAAAGTAAAATCTAATGGGAGCTCATCTTGTTTATCTTCTGATTTTAAATTCAA
>MWOR01000019.1 GCA_002025865.1 Prochlorococcus sp. HOT208_60m_813I02
AGTAAATAGATGGGTAAAAACTGAACATAAAAGATATAGAGAGAATATCCCTAATGAAGCCCATAAAGATACTAGGTACTTAAAGGTTGTAACTTATCATTTTAGTTCTGTAGATCCTTTGCATCAGGGATGCGCAGCTCATGGGAGTAATGACGAGTTAGCTGCGGAAGAAGGGAGAAGTAAACTATACGCTTTTAAAGAGGCTGTAGAGAATAGCTTTTGCTGTGGTGCTTCTGTGGATTTAATGTTAATTGGACTTGATACGGATACTGATTCATTAAAAATACATATACCAACTAGTGATGGAGGGATTGATTTAGAAAAAACTATTTCTACTTTAGAAATTTATAATTCAACAATAAACTTTTCAAAAGAGGATGCGGAAAGAGAAATTTGTCAGACAATTTCTAAGCAATTTTCAAAAGATAAACTCAGTGGACTGGAAAAATTTATGTATAAATTAATTGTCAATAATATTTCTCAAATTGATTATGTAAAGAGTTTTCATAATGGTTCTTATGAAGATATTGGACATGCAGAGAGGTTTATTGGAGTAGGTATAGGTTTTAAAGAAGTACATCTAAGAAACTTAACTTATTTTGCTCATTTAGATACAGTCGAAGAAGGGGCTCCAGATTTAGATGTAGGAGTGAAGATTTTTACTGGACTAAATGTGTCTCAAGATCTACCTATTCCAGTAGTAATAAGATTTGATTACTCTGGCAAAGTACCTGGCGCAAAAGAGAGGGCAATAAAAGATTGTGAAAGGGTTAATAATGCGATATCAATTAGGTATAAAAATTTAGTTGATCAAGGTTTGTTACATACTTGCTCTACTATTAGAGATAGAGACAACATTCATTCCGCCAAAATTATTGGAATGTCTTTAGATAAAAAAACAGAGGAGGCTCACTAATTATGTTAATTTGCAAGGTTGTAAAACCACTCGTTTCTACCAATAGGATTCCTGGTTTTGAACATAAACATCTACAGGTTGTTTTGGATGGTTCTTCAAGTAAGGTTGCGGTAGATGCTGTTGGTTGTAAGCCAGGAGATTGGGTTATTTGTGTTGGAAGTTCTGCTGCTAGGGAAGCTGCGGGAAGCAAATCTTATCCAAGTGATTTGACGATTGTTGGAATAATTGATCATTGGGATCCTGATAAGTCATAAATAAAGGAGGATAGAAATTGTGGAAATTATGAAGGTATTAGGAAGGATGGTTTGTACTCAAAGAGTCGCTGGCTTAGGTTATATGAATTTACGAATTCTAGAAAATAATAAAGGAAAGAAATTAGTTGCTGTTGATCCTGTTGGTGCCACAGAAGGTAACTGGGTTTTTACTTCTAGTGGCTCTGCCGCAAGATTTGCTTGCCCTAATCCAGAAATTCAAACCGATTTAACTATTGGAGGTATTATTGATTATTGGGAGAGTGACTAAAAATTTTAACTTCAAAAATTTATTGAGTAACTTTGTTGAAGGTATAGTGTAATAAGTTTTGATTAAAAAATTTAATGTGGAATGAAAGAGAATCACCTTTAAGGATTGAAAAAAGATTTGAATTTGAGCAATACTCAAAAATTAGTAAATTCATGATGAAAATTGAGAAATTATGTAAAGAAAGGGATGTCTATCCAAATATCAGCTTCGGCAAAAATTTTGTAAGTCTTTCAATTTTTTTAGATAATAAAGAAATATCAGAAAAGGAAAAAAACTTTTCAAAGGATATTGATAAATTTTATTTAGAAGATTAGTTCTTTTTAATAATTATTTGGCTTTGCAATATCTCTTTTGATTAAAGCCATTAAATATGTGGGGGCTTTATATCTACCAGGTAGACATCTATTTAAAGTTTCAAGATGACTCCAACAAACTGTCTTTTCTATATCTTTAACTGAATTACCTTTTAAAATTAATAGTCTTAGAGCTTTGCAAAATAAAGGATAACCTGCTTCTAGTTCATCTATATTAAGCTTTGCTGCTGACATAGATCAAAGATGAATTATCAATTAATAATCTATACAACTATGGTGCACAATAGGTGCATATTTCAAATTTCTCAATAATTAGAAATTAATCTAGAAATGCGACGCAATCTATCTCAACTAAAACTCCTTTTGGTAGAGATGAAACTTCTACACAGGCCCTGGCTGGAGGATTCTTTATATTAAAAAAATCACTATATATTTTGTTGACAATTTGAAAATTACTTAAGTCGGTTAAGTAAATAGTTGTTTTAATTACATCCTCTATTTTTGCTCCACCAGCTTTAAGAACTGCTGCGAGATTTTTTAAAACTTGAATAGTTTCTTTTTCTATATCACCTAAACATGTTATTTCATTTAAAACTGGGTCTATAGCAATTTGTCCAGAACAATAGATAAAATCCCCAGCTTTTATTGCTTGATTATAAGGTCCGACTGGATCTGGAGCATTTGATGTTTTGATTACTTGTTTGGGGGACATTTGTTTAAGAAGATACCTATCTATTTAAACCCATAAATCTTTATTTGCTCTTAAAAAAGTAAATTCTTCTAAATTTTTTGCTCTTAAGAAAAGGTTTATTTTCATCTCTTCATCAAGTAAAAATGGAATTGTCAATTCATTAAGAGAAAGTTTTTTTTCAACTTCCGAAAGTTTATTTTTTATATCTTGATCTTTAGGCTTGAGATTCAATGCCCACAATATATTTGCTTTAGTATATTCATGTGCACAATAAATGAGAGTATTTTTTGGTAAAGATTTGATTCTTTCTAGTGAAGAATACATTTGTTGATAAGTCCCTTCAAAAATTCTTCCACAGCCTCCAGAAAATAATGTATCACCAATAAAAAGAACAGGATTTTTCCCATTCAAAAAGAAGGCAATATGTGAGCTTGTATGCCCTAATACTTCAATTATTTTTACTTTTTCACCTAAAATATTCAAAGTTTCTCCATCCTCAACGGATATATTTTGAAAAGGTATTCGCTTTTTTTCTTTGGAGGAAGCAATTACTTTTACATTTGGCCATCTTTCAATAAGAGACTTCGTCCCTCCAATATGGTCTGAATGATGATGAGTTTGCAAAATAGCTTCTAAGTGAAAATTGTTTTCATTTATGTATTTAATAACTGGTTCGTGAACAGATGGATCTACAACCACAACGGATTTATCTTTTACCAACAACCAAATGACGTTATCATTTAAAACTCTAAGTCCTATTATGTTTCGAGCTTTATTAAATTCCATTGTTAACTTAGAATGAAGAATCCTTGGAAGAAATTGATCTATGCTTACTATAGCTTTACCAAAAGGAGCTCTGTTAAAAGATTCAATTTCAACTTTTAAAAGAGCTGGTTTAGATTTCTCTGATGCGTTGGACGAAAATAATAGATCATTAACCTTCGAATCAAGTTGCAAACGGGCAAAAGCTTTATTAGTAAGAAATGGAGATGTGCCTGTTTATGTAAGTTATGGTCAGGCTGATTTGGGTATTGTAGGGTATGACGTTTTACGAGAGTCTGAATTGAAAGTCGCAAAGTTATTAGATTTAGGATTTGGTGGTTGTCATATGTCGTTGGCGGTTAAAAAAAATAGCAATTATTCAAAACCAACTGATCTTCCAGCGAATTGTAAAGTAGCAAGTAAATTTATTAAAACAGCAAGATCTTATTTTGAAGAATTAAATATTCCTGTAGAAATAGTTCATTTGACAGGATCAGTCGAGCTTGGTCCTATTACAGGTATGGCGGAGGCAATAGTTGATTTAGTTGCAACCGGAAAGACTCTCAAAGAGAATGGTTTAATTAAAATAGATGATCTTTATTACTCGACTGCAAGACTAATTGGAAATCCTTTATCAATGAGGTTAGATGATAATCATCTCAGAGATACTATTTTATCAATAGAATCGTCAAATGATTTATAGAAGATTATCTAAATGTTTTTTAAAGATTTTAGAAGGATTAAAAAGTTAGGTAAATATTTAACTAAAGATAAAAAAACAATCTATCTAATCTTGATAGTTTTGTTACCTGTTTCTTTCTCTGGAGCAATTCAACCATTATTAGTTGGTCAAGCAATTACTATTCTAAAGAACGAAACTACAGATGTTTGGCTTAGTAAAACTTTCTTTGGGCAGTCAATAAATGCCATAATCCTAACTTTATTTATAACTGTATTATTCAGATTAGTTCTGCAGGGATACCAAACTTACAATATCCAAGCAGTGGGACAACGTTTGACAGCAAGAATAAGAAGAGAACTTTTTGATCATTCAATATCTTTATCTCTTAAGTATCACGATAAAATGCCTGTGGGGAAATTATTAACGAGATTAACAAATGATGTTGATGCTTTAGCCGAGGTTTTTGGTAGTGGGGCAGTTGGAGTCATTGCTGACTTCGTCAGTCTGATAGTTATTTCTTTGACAATGCTGTCAATTGATAGAGGGCTAGCTATTTTATTACTTTTGACCCAAATCCCAGTTTCATATTTTATTATTTGGCTTCAAAAACGTTATAGAAGAGCCAATTATCAAGTAAGGGAAGAATTATCTCAACTCAACTCTGATTTTCAAGAGAATCTTCAAGGATTAGAAGTCGTTCAGATGTTTAGAAGAGAGGCTTTTAATAGCAAGAAATTTTCCAAAACTGGAGTTGCTTATAAGAAAGCAGTTAATGGAACAATATTTTATGACAGTAGTATTTCGGCATTTATAGAATGGATTTCTCTTGCAGCAGTTTCCTTGGTTTTAGCAGTTGGAGGTTATCTTGTTACTTCTGGAAATATTGGTTTAGGAACATTAACAACCTTTATTTTATATTCCCAAAGACTTTTTGAACCTCTTAGGCAGCTTGCAGAAAGATTTACCCAAATACAAGGAGGTTTAACAGCTGTAGAAAGAATAAACGAATTATTGGATGAAGAAATACAGATTAAGGACTCTACTCCCGCAAAACATTTTTCAGAAAATGCTGAAAATGCAAATAAAAAATTTAAGGGCAAAATTGAGTTCAAGAATGTTAATTTTTTCTACAACAAAGGTGAACACATTATAAAAAATTTATCTTTTAAGATCAATCCAGGAGAGCATGTGGCTTTTGTAGGGCCAACTGGTTCAGGTAAGACTACCATAATAAGACTATTATGTAGATTGTATGAGCCTCAGTCAGGCCAAATTTTAATTGATGACATAGATATCAAAGATATTCCTATTGCAACTCTTAGAAATATGTTGGGAGTGGTTTTGCAAGATACCTTTATCTTTAGTGGAAATGTCGCAGATAATTTAAAACTTAATTCGAATGTAGACAATCTTGCATTAGAAAATCTTTGTAACGAATTAGGGTTAGATAATTTATTACAAAAATTACCAGAAGGCTTGAACACCTTACTAAGAGAAAGAGGAGGAAATCTCTCTTCTGGAGAGAGACAACTTCTTTCAGTAGCTCGAGTAGCGATTAGAAATCCTGTTGTTTTAATAATGGACGAAGCAACTGCGTTTATGGATCCCTCTACAGAGGCTACTTTGCAGAAAGATCTTGAGAGAATTCTGTCAAAAAGAACAGCATTAGTTATAGCACACAGATTAGCAACTATTGAAAGTTCTGATAAGATTTTAGTCTTAAAAGGGGGATCATTAGTTGAAGAGGGAACACATAGTGAATTGAGACTGAGAAAGGGTTTATATTTTCAGCTCTCTGAGCTTCAACAAAAAGGATTGGTGAATTTTTAATGATTTTTAGAAACCAAGGATCATTAATAAAAAAATCAAACAGTATTTCAAGGGATGAGCTGATAGATCTCTATGGTTTAAATTCTTATGAGTTCACTCAAATAAACAAAGAAGAAATATTTGTATGTAGTAAAAATAAAAATTTAGATCTAATAGAACTAGATCAACTTTTGCAAACTGTTGGTTGGAGTAGAAGACCTATAAGGAGGGTGAAAAGAGCTTTAGATTTTAGTATTTTGGTGGTTGGGTTATGGCGTCATGATGATAAATTCCCAAGACTTGTAGGATTTGCAAGATGCACTGGCGATGGAATTCTAGAAGCAACAGTTTGGGACGTGGCTATTAACCCTGTCTATCAAGGTCTTGGATTGGGGAAAGAGTTAATGAAATATATCCTAAAAGAATTGAAAAATATTGGAATTTCTAAAGTAACTCTTTTTGCTGATGCTGAAGTGGTTTCATTTTACAAAAGACAAGGTTGGACACTAGAACCTAGAGGCTCTAAATGTGCTTTTTGGTATGCAAATTAATCATTTTTTGTAGTAGTCAGAATATATAGATTTTAAGGATTCGCCTTTTAACCATCTTCTTCTAAATTGCCAGTTCTTAATTGCTTGGAGAAAAATATTAGTTCTTTCCCATTTTCTTGAACTTATAAAAATAGGTAGATTTAATTGTTTTAAATCTTTTTTTTTGTTTAATCTCCTTAAAAAATCTACATCTTCCATCAAAGGTATCTTTCTAAAACCATTATTCTTAAAATAGGTAGTTCTATGAATTATTAAACCTTGATCACCATAAGGTTGTTTGAAAAATTTACTTCTAAAATTTACGAGAATTTCGAGGACTCTATAAATTATTTTTTTGTGATTAATTTTGAATTTAAAATAGTAAACACTATTCATGTTTCCCTTTAAAAATGAATTTATTTTTTTTAACCAATCATGAGTTAATCTTGTGTCTGCATGTAAAAATATGAGCCACTCTCCTTTTGAATTTTTAGCTCCAATATCTAATTGTAAACCTCGATTCCTTTCTTTGGATATAAATACTTTCGCTCCATAAATATTTGCTATATCTATAGTCTTATCTTTACTTCCACAATCAACAATTATAATTTCGCCCTCTTTCTGAATACTTGACAAGTCTGAAAGCAATAATGGCAAATTATTAGCTTCATTTATAGTTGGAATGATAATTGAGATTTGAGACAAGTTGATTACTTTCTATTTTCGATATCAAATATTGTATCTATATCTATTTTTTTATCTAAAAGCTTATATTTCAATTTTGTAGACGCAAAATTATCAATTGTATTTTGAAGAACATTATCTGTACCCCACCTAATGTTAATAAAAGGTAAATATAGATGTGTTGAAATTATTTTTTCTGATAAACCAATAAGCCAATATCCTCCATCATTAGATGGCCCTAAAATAAGATCATTTTGTTGAAGCTCTTTTAGAGTATTCAATAAATCTTGATGGCATAAATCTGGAAGGTCAGTGCCAATAAAAATAATATTTTTGATCTTGTTTCTAGCACAAAATTTTTTATTGATAATTATTTGCCTTTTCATTTTTTCTCCCAAGCAGCCTTTCCCCTGCAAATTAAATTTTTTGATGCCTAATTCTCTAGACCATTTTCTACAATTTCCTACTCCCAAACCAGTTATGGAAATAGAAATATCAATAAGTTTATTTTCTTGAAGAAAATTTGCGACTGTGATTGTGTGTTTGGTCATTACACTTTGTACTCTCGCGGAATTATTTTTACCTATATCTTTTGATAATCTTGTTTTGCATCTTCCAAAACCATGCCATTTTGCCATGATAATAAGTAATGCTTTATCCAATAATTTAGTGAGGTTTAAAATAATTATATGCCTAATAAAAAATTATAAAATTTATTTTTATAAATTTAGTCGATGCTTTGTTAAATAATTTTAACTTTGTCGTGATCTTGTGATTTGATAATGGCCAATTATTAAATTCCAACTAGATTAATAATCTAGAGAATAAAACTTTGCAAGCAACTAATCCTATTTGGGCGGAAGTTCAACAATCACTCCAAAAAACTTTAAGTAAGCCTTCATTTGAGACATGGATAAGGCCTGCTAAATTTAATTGTTTTGAAAATGGCCTATTAACTTTAATCGCTCCAAATACATTTTCTAGTGATTGGTTAAGAAAGAATTATTGTGAAACTATTGAAAAAGCTGCAAAGGAAATCTGCGGACATGATGTAAAAGTTGTTTTTAAATCTGAAACGAATACAAGCAGCGATTTAACAAATGAAGATAAACCTAACGAACAGAACGTTTATCATAAAACAAAATCTTTTTCTAGTAATAACCAAAATAATTCTTCAAAAAATCAATTCAAAAATCCTAATGGTTTAAATTTACGCTACGTATTTAAAAGATTTGTTGTAGGTCCAAATAGTAGGTTGGCTCATGCCGCAGCTTTAGCGGTTGCCGAATCTCCTGGGAGAGAATTCAATCCATTATTTATTTGTGGAGGAGTAGGTCTTGGCAAGACTCATTTAATGCAAGCAATAGGTCATTATCGAGTAGAAATAGATCCAGAAGCAAAAGTTAAATATGTATCTACAGAGACTTTCACAAATGATGTTATTAGTGGTATTCGAAGAGATGGCATGACAGCTATTCGAGATAAATATAGAAATGTAGATTTGATTTTAATAGACGATATACAGTTCTTAGAAGGCAAAGAGTATACACAGGAAGAATTTTTTCATACTTTTAACGCTCTTCACGAATCAGGCAGTCAAATAGTTATTGCAAGTGACAGACCACCAAATCAATTGTCGGGAATTCAAGAGAGATTAATTTCTAGGTTCTCAATGGGTATGACTGCAGATATTCAACCACCTGACCTTGAGACGAGGACAGCCATCCTTCAAAAAAAGGCAGAACAAGAGAGGATGAGTCTCCCAAGAGATTTAATCCAATTTATAGCAGGAAGATTCACTTCGAATATTCGAGAGTTGGAAGGAGCATTCACTAGAGCAGTTGCATTTGCCTCAATAACAGGCTTGCCAATGACAGTCCAATCAATTGCTCCAATGCTTGATCCGAATAGTGTTGGAGTGGTTGTCACTCCAAAACAAGTTATTAATAAAGTGTCTGATTTCTTTAAAGTTTCTACCGATGAATTGATCAGTTCAAGTAGGAGAAAACCAGTAAGTCAAGCTAGACAAATAGGTATGTATCTTATGAGACATGGTACGGATCTAAGTCTACCAAGAATTGGAGATGAGTTTGGAGGCAAGGACCATACAACAGTTATGTATGCTATCGAACAAGTTGAAAAAAAATTATCTATTGATCCAAACATTGCAAGTCAAGTTCAAAAAATAAGAGATTTACTTCAAATAGATTCAAGAAAAAATTTATAGTTTTAATATTAAATAGAAGCAAAATTTCTAGGATCTTGATCATATCTATGCTTGAAAGGTATCTTATCTATCTCATAGATATCACTAAGCGATTCAATTTTATTTAATGATTGTCTTAATAACCTTGCCGAAATAATTGGCATATCTCTTGGTACCGAGATTCGATTTTTTAAGTATCTTAGAGAGATTCCTGAAAGTTTTTTAGGGATTAATACTTCACCTGTAATCATATAGCTCAAAGCTGATCTCAATGATTCGTCAAAGGATTCTTTATTGTATGGGTTTACCTTTAGTAAATTGTCTTTATGCTTTATCACTCTTTTAAGAGCAATTGTTGCATAATATTTAGACTCATAATTTTGGTTTAATTCATAATTACCTAAACCCTCCCCAGTATCTATTAACTTAGAGAAATTAATCTGTTGTTCATTGCTTTCTTTGTAGCATCCTCCCATTTGTGGTGGTAAATCATGAGAATGAGTATGAAAATCTCCTTGAGTGCCTCTATAAGTACTTGTCCCTTCAAAAAGGGTAAGCCAGTTATCTACATGACGGTAATTAGATCTTAAATTAAATCCTTTATAATAAGCAAGTGATGCACTCATTCTCTCCATATAGGGAATAAAAATTATATCTCCAACACCGGGCTCAATATCACCCGTGCTGGAAACTGATGGATCAATAAACCCTGATTTTGCGCTACTTAAGATCTCATCGAGTTTAGAAATGGATTCTTTAAATCTTTTTTTTCTAAAAGAGTTATCTATAAAATTAAAGCTTTCTCGGCAGAGCCAATTACACCAGGATCTGAAAATTTCTCTTTCTAACTCTCGAATTTTGATAAGGTGACTAGATGTTATAAAAGATCCAAGTGCTCCAAATTCATTTTCTAAAAAAGCTATGATATCGTCGCTTTCAGTTATAACTTTCTCTTTAAATTCAATTGCAGGTAATTTCCCTGATCTGACTTTTTCAAGGAACCAACTTTCTTTTTGGCCGTAGCAAAACATATTTATTTTCTTGACTCTGTATGGAATTTTCTTAAATTCAAGCCATAACCATATCTTCTGACAATAAGGACACCAAGAATGCCTATCCCTATAGAGGGTAACTAATACATCATTTTCACTATGTCCAAATAATCTTAAATTTGCGTAGGAATTATTTATACCATGGACTCTATCAAGATCTTCAACTTCAAATTTATTTAAATCATCCCATGTCAAAATCTCATTCATTATTTGAATTAAAGCTATAAACTAACGTTATAGTAGTTGATTAAAAAAAGTCTTGGAATTTGAATTTGATTTAATTGTTGTTGGCGCTGGATCTGGAGGACTCGCGGCGGCTAAACGTGCGGCTAGTTATGGAGCAAAAGTAGCAATCATAGAAGCAAATCAAATAGGAGGAACTTGTGTGATAAGGGGATGTGTGCCTAAGAAATTGATGGTTTATGCAGCTAAAAGTAAAAAAAATATGGATTCTTCTGAAGGATATGGATTAAAAAATGAAGGTATTAATTTTGAATCAAATATTTTGTTGAAGAATGTTAGAGAGGAGGTTTCTAGATTAAGTAATTTACATAGAATTTCTTTAAAAAAGTTGAATATAACTATTTTTGAAGGCTTAGGAAGATTTATTACTCAAAATGAATTAGAAATTATTTGTCCAAAAACGAAGAAAATTAAAAACAAAATAAGTTCAAAAAAAATTCTAATTTCAGTTGGAGGTAAACCAAAGAGATTAAATATTCCTGGGGTAGATTTGGCATGGACCAGTGATGATATTTTTGAATTAGAAAAATTTCCTAAATCAATATTGATAGTAGGAGGTGGATATATTGCTTGTGAATTTGCTTCTATTTTCAGAAATTTAGGTACTGAAGTAACTCAATTAATTAGAGGTCAACATTTACTTAATGGTTTTGATGAGGATCTTTCTTCATGTCTAGAGGAATCACCTACTTTTACTGAAATCAATATAATCTCCAATACTCAATTAAAGTCTATCAAGAAAGTAAATGGAAATCTGGAATCTACCCTAGACTTTGGAGATAAACTCTCAACTAATAATATCCTTATTGCTACAGGAAGAGAACCAAATCTTTTGCCTTTAAATTTAGATTTTTTAAATCTAAAGATGGATGGCCAATATTTAGATGTCGATGAACTTAATCAAACAAGCAACGCAAATATTTTTGCAGTTGGCGATATCATAAATAAACCAAACTTAACTCCAGTAGCAATAGAACAAGGGAGAGTTTTTTCGGATAATTTTTTTAATGACCAAAAAAGAAAAGTTAATTATGAATATATCCCTAAGGCCGTTTTTACTATTCCAGAAATTTCAACAGTTGGCTTAAGTGAGAAAAGAGCTAGAGAGATTTACTCTGAAAAAAATATTAAAATTTTCAAATGCAAATTTACCCCTATGTCTAATACCTTTAAAAAGAATAAATCAAAATGTATGTTGAAGATTGTAGTTCATAAGCTAACTGACAAAGTCCTAGGATGTCATATGTTTGGAGAAACATCGTCTGAGATAATTCAAATGGTATCAATTTCATTAAATGCAGGGATAACAAAAAAAGACTTTGATATTACTATGGCTTTGCACCCCACTATCTCAGAAGAATTTGTGACTATGTATGGTTAAATTATGAATTAGAAAATTTTAATTTTTCTTTAACAATCAGAAATGCTATGAGTAATGCAAAGTAAACAAATAAACCTATCCTTAATTCAGAAAGGAAGTTAAATCCATTCAGGAAAAGTATCTTATCGAAAATGTAGAAAATATAAAGATTAAGCAAAATAAATCCTTCAATTCTTGTGATTTGCCCTTTGCTCCAGAAAATTGGTAAGCATGCAAAGGTAGTTAAAACCATAAAAGGTAAGTCAACTTTTATTAGACTCTGTTCAATTACTAAACCTTTAAATCCTGAAAAAATACTGCAACTTCCAAGAATTAAAAGTTGATTGAGTAAATTACTTCCTATTACATTCCCAATCGCAAGATCTGTTTTGCCTTTAAATGCAGCAATTATTGAAGTTACTAATTCTGGTAAAGATGTCCCAGTTGCGACGATAGTTAAACCAATAACAATTTCATTTACACCCAAAAGAGTAGCGAGCTTTTGAGAACCATTTACTAAAATATTTGAACCAAAGCTTAAAAGAAATATTCCCAATATTAACTTTAGTAAAATATTAAATTTCCCTTTATAGTTATCTTTTAATTCTTCTATCTCTGGTTCAGCATCTTTTGTCTCCTCTCCTTTCTCATTGATGGTATTGATTTCCCATATTGTATTTAAGATTAAACAAAATATTAGAAATACCCCTGCTTGCAATGTTAATAATCCTGTTGATGACATAGCCCAAACTGCACAAGAAATTGCCATTAAAAGAGGCACATCTCTTCTGACTATTCTGCTTTTTACTTTAAGAGGTGTTATCAATGAGCTTATGCCCAAAACAACGAGAACATTAAAAATATTGCTTCCAATTACATTGCTTGCCGCAAGCGAATCACTGCCTTTTAAAATTGAACTCAAACTTACCAACAACTCAGGAGAGCTTGTTCCAAGAGAAACAACTGTCAAACCAATTACTATTTGAGGTATTCCTAAAATTAAAGATAAAAATATGGCTCCTTGAATAAAGAACTCTCCTCCAGCAAAAAGTAGAACTACGCCTAAAACTATTTCTATTATTGGAAATAAAAAATCACTCATATTTAGGATTTAATTTAGATAATAAAAATTTTCATAATTGGTTAATAACTATCCTCGAATATCTATAATTTATTGTCAATTTTAATTTGCTGTTAAAATTAATTAAATAGAAAAAATTTTGAAGACTTTAAACATAATAAAACCTGATGATTGGCATTTACATTTAAGAGAAGGTCTTGTATTAAAAAATATCATTCAGTTTACTTCGGAATATTTTGGAAGAGCAATTGTTATGCCAAATACTAAAAGTCCCATAACATCAATCAATAGTGCTATTTCTTATAGGAAATCTATTGTTGAAGCGCTACCAGAAAGTTCTAAGTTTGAACCATTAATGACAATTTACCTTACAGATAAGACCGATAAAGATGAACTAATAAATGGTTTCAAAAATAATGTCTTTTTCGCTGCAAAATTATATCCTGCTAACGCTACAACTAATTCCAGTCATGGAGTTAGGAAAATAGAAAATCTATATAAGATCTTTGAAACAATGCAAGATTTTGGAATGCCTCTTTTAATTCATGGGGAAGTGACTGATTCTGAAGTAGATGTATTCGATAGAGAAGAAGTTTTTATAGATAAAGAACTTTCGCAAATAACCAAAAGATTTCCAAAATTAAAAATCGTTCTAGAACATATAACCACCTCTTACGCAGTTGATTTTGTGCAAGAAAATAATATTGGGGCTACTATTACTCCGCATCATTTGCATATAAACAGAAATGCAATGTTTTTTGGAGGCTTAAATAGTGATTTTTACTGCTTACCAGTTGCTAAGAGGGAAAATAATAGACTCGCTTTAAGGAGAGCGGCAACAAGTGGGAAAAAATGTTTTTTCTTGGGGACTGACTCTGCTCCACACCTTAGGAAGTGGAAGGCTTTTTGTGGATGTGCAGGCATTTTTAATTCGCCAGTTGCAATAGAAAGCTACTTAACAGTTTTCGAAGAGGAGGATGCTCTAGATAATTTTGAAAAGTTTGCAAGTTTGAATGGCCCTAATTTTTATAATGTTCCACCAAATAAAGAAAAATTAAAATTAGTTTCTAGACCTAACAAAATTAAAGAATATATTGATGTTGTTGAAGAAAAAAATCTTGTCGGACAAATAAAACCATTTCATGCAGGTGAAACTTTACAATGGCAAGTAGAAGGAATAGTAAATTAAAAAATTAGATTTAATCTGACAATTAAAAGTGTAAATTTTCCAATTTTTCTTGGTTAAATGGGTTACTTTCAGCTACGATTAGAAAGCGCAAATTCCTTTGGGAGTGTGGCGGAATTGGTAGACGCGCCGGACTTAAAATCCGTCGAGCGATTTAGCTCGTGGGGGTTCAAGTCCCCCCACTCCCATTATTTAATTATTTATTTTTAGTTCTGACGATAACTTCCAATAGTTGTTATGTTTTAACTAAGCAACCATAAATTAAAATGGAAAGTTTTTTCAATAATTCATTCGCTACTTTAATTGCTTATGTCGGAATTATTTCTACCTATTTATTCGTTATCCCATTGTTACTTTTTTACTGGATGAATAATAGATGGAATATTATGGGTAAATTTGAAAGATTAGGAATTTATGGCCTAGTGTTTCTTTTCTTTCCAGGTTTAATTTTATTTTCTCCATTTTTAAATCTCAGACTAAAAGGAAGTGGTAAAGGGTAAATAATTGACTAAAGGAAAAGTTATACAAATAGGTTTATTTATTTCATTAATAGGATTAGTTAGTTATAAATTTGCACCGCAAATTGGTATCGATAATTTTACAGCCACTACTCTATCAAGTTGTATCTTGATTTTGATAGTTATTACTTGGGTAACATCTTATGTTTATAGAGTTGTAAATGGAAAAATGACTTTTATGGAACAAAGGAAGCGTTATAGAAAAGAGTATGAAAAAGTTGTTAATGATAAACTAGAAACTAAATTCAACTCATTGTCAAAGGAAGAGCAGCAAAAACTTATGGAAGACTTAGAGAAAAATCCATAAATTTTTATAGAAAAAGATCTAAAAATTATGAAAGATAACAAAATGCAAATTACTAAAAATAAATCTTTATCTAAAGTAGATGAGATGTTTTGTGAGTTAAAAAATAAAAAAAAATTTGCTTTAATGCCTTTTATAATGGCTGGGGATCCCAATATTGAAATAACTTCAGAGATCTTATTAAAGTTACAAGAAAATGGAGCTGATCTTATTGAATTAGGTATCCCGTATAGTGACCCACTTGCAGACGGACCTGTTATTCAAGTGGCCGCCTCTCGCGCCTTAAAGTCAGGTACTAGCTTAAGAAAAGTAATTAAACTTTTAGAATCTTTAAAAGGTAAATTAAATATTCCCATCATCCTTTTTTCTTACTTGAATCCATTACTATGCGCTGGCTTTAAAAGGTTTTGTGAGATGGCATCTGATGCTGGAGTTTCTGGACTAATAGTTCCTGACCTCCCTTTGGAGGAAGCTTATAAATTTTCTAAAATAGTTAGTAACCATTCTATGGACTTAATTTTATTGGTAGCGCCAACTACTCCTTTTGAAAGAATGAAACAAATATCAAATCACACAAGAGGCTTTACTTATTTAGTAAGTGTTACAGGTGTCACTGGTGAGAGAAACAAAATGGAAAATAGAGTAGAAAATCTTATTGCTAAATTAAAAGATGTAAATAGTAATCCAATTGCTGTTGGTTTTGGAATATCAACTCCAGAACATGTTCATAAAGTTCGTGAGTGGGGAGCAGATGGAGTAATTATTGGGAGTGCATTTGTAAAACGAATCTCGAGCTCGAGTGAAAAAGATGTTATCGATCATGTTGGTGAGTTTTGTAAAGAAATGCGTTTAGCTGCTGATCAAAAAAAATAAATACAAAGATAATTTATTAATTAAAAGAATTATTTATAGAAAATTAATTAAAAATGTTATAACCAATTTATTTTTGTTGTTTTTAAGATTCTTCTGTAGGCAATAATCTGATTTGTTTTCTTCCGAGCTTAATTTCGAATTCATCACCTGCTTTTAAATCAAGAAGTGCTGTATATGCTTTCCCAATCAGAAGATTTCCATTGCCTTGTACTGTAGCTATATAACTAAGTTTTCTTCCACCTTTTCCAATACCCGCAACTCCAGAATCACCAAGATTAACTCCTTTTGCTTCTAAAAGTGCTTCATAGAATGCGGTAAAGTTTAAGCGTTCACCTCCGTTTTTCTTAGTGGATACATAACCACAGGCGCGAACTAGCTCAGATTTGCTAACATCACCAAGTTCTTTAACTTTTGCAAGGAGATCGCTACCAGTTAGCATAATTAATTATAAGAAAGTTGTATTAAATAACATAGCAATTTGCGTGTAATATATGCAATTATTTAGAATGTATTTATTCTATTATTTATATTTAAAAATGGAAAAGTTTGTAGTTTTTGGAAGATACTGTGAAGATGCAATTTCTAAAAGGGAACCATTTCGTGAACAACATCTTAATAGACTTAAAAACTTAAAAGAACGTGATATTCTAGTTACATTAGGACCAACAAAATGTAGCAAATATTTGTTTGGAATTTTTAATGCTAATAATGAAAACGAGTTGAAAGATCTCATTGAGGAGGATATATATTGGGAAAAAGATATATGGATTAATTATGATATTTACCCCTGGATTCAGGCATTTTAAATATGATTTACGAAAAAATTTAGTAATTATTAACTATTAATTAAAAAGAACCAATTATGTAAATAATAGATAATATTTTTAATTTTAATAATTTAATTATTTATCATATTTAGGAGTTAAAAACGATATTTGTTTAAAGAGTAGTTTTAAAAGGGTCATATCCTTTTTAATTAAAAATATAATATTTATTTACTAGTATCTTGATTCATCTGATTTACTAACGAGTCGATATCTAATTGATTATATGGTGGTGTTTGTTTCATTTCTCGATAATCGTTATTGATATTGTTTAACCATTTTTGCTCAATCTTTATAAGATTTTTTGCAATATTGAACATGCCCCCTTTTTTATATAATTCTTTAATTTTGAGAATAATCTCCGAGGTTCTGCTCGATTTAATACTTAATTCATTTGCTAAGTCTTTTTGGGTAAATCCATGCGATTTTAACCAATCTTTAATGAAGGAGACGAGTTCTTTTTCTTCCTGTATAGATAATTTACTCATTTAATAAAAGGGAAATAACTTATTAAGCTTATTCTCTGCTCTTGCTCTTATTGATGGAGTCATGTATTTGCTCCATATACTGAGTACTGCTGTGAGGGCTACAAAATCATCACTAAAACCAACTAAAGGCACGAAGTCAGGGAAAAGATCAAATGGCATAATCAAATATGCTAGAGCAGCCATTAATGAAACTCTTACTTGTGCTGGAGTATAAGGATCTATTGCCATCTCCAAAACTTCTAAGGCAGGCTTGGCAATTGTTCTTCCTGCTTTAATAAGAATCTTGATAATGATATTTTCATCAAATGTTGAACTATCTAGAACTTCAGCATCATAGATTTTTTCTTGGGCTTTGTAATTCTCTTTCATCCTTATAAATGAAATTTAAATATTTTTAATGGAATTTTTAGCTAATACTATCAACTAATCCATTCTGTATTCCTGCTTTCCTAAGTTTTCTTAAAGCACGTTGAACAACTTGTCGACAATATTCCCTGCTACAACTCATATGTCTTGCAACTTCAGCTAAAGTTCTCCATTCATTTGAGCCGTCTAAACCAAATCTTAGGCTTACTATCTTTCTTTCTTTCTCAGTTAAATTTGCTTTATCTAATAACTTCCAAGCCGAGGCTGTCCTTTCGGCTAATTCGGCTAATTCCATTGGGGGAGTTTGATCACTTGGAAGAATATCAACCAACTCGGAAGGATCTGATTTTGATTTAACAGTACCTTGGAGACTAACAGTGATGCTTCTCAATTCACAAGAAAGGAGTTCGTCAATTTCCTCTTTGGTTATTTTCATTTCTTCAGCTAGCTCATCACTAGTGGGTGGAATACCCTTAAGTTGCATAAGCTTTGATTTTGCTGATCTTAGTTTTGTAAGTTTTTCATTAATGTTAACAGGGATCCTTATTGTTCTGCTTTGAGTTGACAATGCTCTGTTTAAACCTTGCCTAATCCACCAATAAGCATAGGTAGAAAATCTATGTCCTCTAGACGGATCATATTTCTCTACGGCCCTTGTAAGACCTAATGTCCCTTCTTGAATTAAGTCCAGTAATTCTAATCCTTTCCCTTGGTATCTCTTAGCAAGGTTGACAACTAGTCTTAGGTTGGCTGTTATCATCTCGTTTTTAGCTTTTTCACCAATTTTGATCTTTTTTCTCTCAGCATCGGAATATTCACAAGCGGGGCCTTTCCCTCCTGCCTCTTGACATCTATTAACAAGCACAACCATTTCTTGGACTTTTCTGCCCATTGTGAGTTCTCTCTCGGGAGTCAAAAGTTGATGACGACCTATTTCACCAAGAAAATCGCTTAATGAACTCACGATTTACCTCATTGTTGATACATTTAACTTATAGTTAATTCAGTAATAAGCCATACATGTAATAATTAATTAATAATTAATTAATAATTATTAATTAATTAAATAACATTTTTTTTTAAAGTTTTAAGGTTAAAAAATTAAAAATTTTAATTATTTAATTTTTTCTTCTTGATTCTAGAACAGCAAGTACATCTCTCCACTCAACGCCTTTATGCATAAGAGCTACTTGCAGATGATAAATTAAATCAGCAGCTTCATTTGAGATTGAATTTTTATCATTATCTTTGCAAGCCATTATAAATTCTGCAGATTCCTCTCCTATTTTTTTCAAAATAGTGTTACTACCTTTTGTTAACAAATGATTTGTGTAACTTTTTTCTGGTGGATTTATTGATCTTTCGTTAATTGTATTGAATAATTCAGAGCAAATATTTGAGAAGGGAGTTGTTTTTTTCTCTTTTTTATCACTTTGATTAATTTTGATTTCGTTGAAAAAACAACTTTTTTCCCCAGTGTGACATGCTCCTGAACCATTTTGTTCAATCAAAAGTATTAGTGCATCATTATCGCAGTCGAATCTTATCTCCTTAAGTATTTGGGTACTTCCACTTGTAGCTCCTTTTCTCCAAATTTCGGATCTTGATCTACTCCAATAATGTACTTTTTTGGTTTCAAGGGTCATTGTCAAAGATTCTTTGTTCATCCAAGCAAGCATAAGAATTGATCCGTCAAGCCAATCTTGTGCTATTGCAGGGATTAATCCATAATTATCAAAGCGTAGATCCTCTATCGAAAAATTAGTTGAATAAGTCATTATTTTCGTTATGTTAAATCCTACTCAATGTGTTTTATTAAAAATTATCCTAACAGTTAATTGATGTATATTCATCCTCTGAAATTTTCATGCAGCAAAAGTTACGAGGATTTTCCCTGTTCACATAGGCAATGGCGCCATGAAGGCCACTGCAGATTTGTGCATGGATATTCAAGATCATTCACATTTTGGTTCACTGCAAAAAAATTAGACCTAAATGGTTTTGTTGTCGATTTTTCAAGTCTAAAGCCCCTAGAAAATAGACTAAAGGAGCAATTTGACCATACTTTTTTAATAAATAAAGATGACCCTTTGCTGAATTACTGGGAAAAATTACATGACCTAGATGCTTTAGATCTGAGAATTATGGATAATGTTGGAATGGAGTTCACCTCTGAATTAATTTGGAGATGGGCTAATGAATACCTACAGGATAAGGATAAGGGCAGGACATGTTGTTGGAAAACAGAATCAAAAGAAAATAAATCGAATAAAGCAAGTTATGAAGAAATTCCTGATTGGTTCAAATCTTAGATTAAAGTTCTTAATTTTAAAGCCATATAGGATTCTTTAATTTAGATATTTAATCAACATTTATCTCTCCATTAACCAGATAAATATTAATCTCGTCTTTATTAAGGTAATGATTATTCAATATGTTATTTGAAATTTTTGTCTCAATTTGTTTTTGAATAATTCTTTTTAAAGGCCTTGCACCATAAGCATGATCGAAACTATTTTCGACAAGTTGGTTAATTGCTTCATCCGTAATTTTAAATTTAAAGTTTTTTTTGTTTAGTCTTTTTTCTAAATTTTGAAGATGGATTTTTGCAATTTCTTTTATGTCATTTAATTCTAAATTATTAAAAATAACTATTTCATCAAGTCGATTTAAAAACTCAGGCTTGAAGAATTTTTTAATTTCATTATCTACAACTTTTTTAATTTCATTTGTATCTTCTTTTCTAACTGATAAATCATTTATTGATTGACTTCCTAAATTACTTGTGAGAACAATGATTGAATTTTTGAAATTGATTGTACGACCTTGACCATCAGTAATGATTCCATCATCAAGAACCTGTAAGAGAATATCTAAAATATCTTTGTGAGCTTTCTCTATTTCATCTAGGAGTATTAATGAATAAGGATTTTTGCGTACAGCTTCAGTTAGTTGACCGCCTGATTCGAAACCCAAATATCCAGGAGGCGCACCTATGATTTTGCTCACTGAATGCTTTTCCATATATTCAGACATATCCAATCTTGTAATTGAAGAATTTGAATCGAATATTATTTTGGCTGTTACTTTACTTAGCTCTGTCTTCCCAACACCAGTTGGACCTAAAAAGAGAAAACTGGCTAATGGCTTGCTTGGATCATTTAGACCAGTCCTTGATCTCTTAATGGAATCTGCAACAGCCCTAATTGCACTATCTTGACCAATAATTTTTTCTTTAAGGATTGACTCGAGGCTTAAGAGTTTATCTTTTTCTGACTGGTTTAAGTTCTGTACTGGAATAGAGGTCCACTTTGAGACAACTTCTGCAATATCATCAAAAGTTACCTCTTGTCTTAAAAGACTTGTATCTCCATTTTTTTGGGAATTTACTAGGAACTCACTTTTTTCCTTCAGCTTTTTTTGCAAAGAATTTAAAGTTCCAAATTCTAATTCTGCTGCTTTGTTGAGGTCAAAACTCCTTTTGGCTTGATCTATTTGCAATTGAACAGATTCAATTTCTTCTTTTATGGTGCTAATCTCATCAATTTCATCTTTTTCTTTTTTCCATTGAGCGCCTAATTCTGCCTGTTTATCTTTAAGGGATAAAAGTTCATTATTGATTTTTTTTAATCTTTCTATAGAAAAATTATCCGTTTCTCTTTTTAAAGATAATTTTTCCATCTCAAACTGTAGAACTTTTCGATCAATTTCATCAATTTCTTCAGGTTTGGAAGTTATGACCATATTTAATCTTGAGGCTGCTTCATCGATAAGATCTATTGCTTTGTCAGGTAGAAATCTATCGTTAATATATCTTTCGCTAAGGGTTGCAGCAGCAACTAAAGCATTATCAGAAATTCTCACACTATGATGAACTTCGTATCTTTCTCTCAATCCTCTTAAAATTGATACAGTGTCATCTATTGAAGGAGCATCAACTTTTATCTTTTGAAATCTTCTTTCTAAAGCAGGATCTTTTTCTATATTTTGTTTATGTTCATTAATAGTTGTAGCACCAATACATCTAAGTTCTCCTCTCGCAAGCATAGGTTTTAATAGGTTGCTTGCATCTAAAGAACCTCCACTCGCGCCTGCACCAACTACTGTATGAATTTCATCAATAAAAAGAATAATCTTACCGTCTGATTCTTTCACTTTCTTTAGAATATTTTTTATTCTTTCTTCAAATTCTCCACGATATTTTGCTCCAGCTAAAAGTGAACCCATATCTAATGAAATTAGTTTCCTATCTTGTAGCGCGGAAGGTACATCGCCATTAATAATTCTTTGAGCTAAACCTTCTACAATGGCTGTTTTGCCAACGCCAGGTTCTCCAATAAGAACTGGATTATTTTTTGTTCTTCTACTCAATATTTGAATTGTTCTTCTAATCTCTTCATCTCTGCCAATAACTGGGTCTAAAATCCCATCTCGTGCAGATTGAGTTAGATCAATACCATATTTTTCCAAGGACTCATTAGAACTATTAAATTCATTTTTTAATGCCGGATCTGACTTCATTTTCTTTATAATTTCAAGAAATTCTGGAATAACTTTTTGATTTAAAATTTGAAATCCATATTTATCATCATAAGTGAAACCGTAAACTAAGTGTTCTGTTGATATCACTACATCATTAAAAGTATTTTTAATATCATTCGCCTTCAAAAATATTTTGTGAAGAGTATCACCAATATATAAATTATCTTGTTTATTTTTCATTTTTGCCTTCGCATTTAATGAAGAAATTATTTCCCTCTTAAGATCTTCTAGATTTACATTATTATTTTTTAGAATCTTTTTTGTAATATTGTCCTCTTTTATAAGAGCTAATAAAAAATTATCAGAGTCTACGTTTTGTTGATAATTTTTATAAGCAATTTCTTTGGCAAAAATAAAATAGTTCCAAGCAGAATTTGAAAATTCGCTTGGAACTATTTTCATCAATCAAAGTTTGGTTATTACCGTAATAAATATTAAGTCAAAAAGGTGTTTAACTATTTAGAAGATTTATTCAACAATAACTTTTCCTACCATTCCAGCGCCTCTGTGTGGCTCGCAATAGTAATCATAAGTTCCAGCAGTATCAAATGTTTCTTCCCAAGACTCTCCTGGAGCAAAAGCTAGGTCCGCATGACTTAATTCCTCATGCCCATCAAAAACAGCATTGTGAGGGGCAAGTTTATTATTGACAAATTTAACTGTATCACCAGCACTAATGGTTACTGTACTTGGTTCAAATGCAAGCATTCCAGCATCTGTTCCAAGTTTTACTTCAACAGTCTTAGCTGAAACTGATGAAATACCTAGACCTAGAGTTAAAACTATTGCAAATAACCCTGCAAAGATTGAACGTAACATAAAAAAAAGTTTGCTTATTTATATATATTACAAGGCTTTGGTAACCTAACTGCGAGAATTTTAATTGTTATTACAGCTTGGTAACTTTGATAACCTTAAAATATCATTCAGTGACTTGGCATAACTTTTAAGTTTAAAAGTCTCAGGATTAGTGATGGGGACATGATTAAAGTCATATTTTTTGATACTGAAGCTATCCCAAGGAGTAGTTTGGATGGGGAGAATTCTTAATAATAATTTTAGAATTTTTTTTGTAAGCGGTATCGCAAAAAATCTCCTCATATTATGTCTTTTTAACAGTGTAATTATGGCATCATCAATTGAAATGAATTTTTGACCTAGCACAAATTTTCTAAAGCCTTTGTATTGCTCTTTTTTATGATTTTTAATTAGAAACCCACAAATCTGGGCGATATCATTTGCGTGTATAAAGTGAAATTTAGAATCGATTTTTAAAAATCTTGCTAACCAAAGCCATTTCCCAATTTCTTTCAATCCACTAGTTAAATAACTCACAGGATATTTACTTTTTTTTCCAAGATTCCCTCCAAAAACCAAAGTAGGGAAAACAGCGAATGTTTTTTCTGCAAATGAGCTTTCTCTAAGTCTCTGGAAACATTCATATTTTGTTTGAATGTACTCTGTTCCATAAATCAATGATTCCCTCATTAATTCTGTTTGCGGGTCAAGAATACTAGCTGTTGAAAAATAAATAATCTTATCTAACTTTTCAATATCAAGCATTTCTAGTAATTCTTCAAAAGCTTTAATATTTACTTCATAGGCTCTTTTTGGATCTCCCCAAGCTGTAGCAGTATGTATTAGGTAATTAATTTGACTAATTTCCTTTTTATACCTATTTGATTCCCTGATATCGCACACCATTAACTTGACTTTTTTATTTTCTTGAACAGAAATTGGTAACTTACTTTTGTCTCTTACCATGAGATAAAGCCTGAATTTTGTGTTTTTCAAAAACCAATCAACTAAATATTGGCCAACACATCCATTTGCGCCTGTTATTAATAAGTTTTTAAATGCCAAGATTTTGACTAGTAAGTGAGTTTTTTCCCATGTTCAAAAAATGTTTGAGCATTTTCTTCTGGAGTCCCAGGTAAAATCCCATGACCCAAATTAAGAATATATTTTCTGTCTTTAATTTTATTAAAAGTATTATCTATCCTTTCTTTTATTGATTCTTTGTTTCCGAATAAAATGCCCGGGTCAACATTCCCTTGAATTCCAATCCCCCTAGGAATTCTTTTACAAGCCTCTTCAATATCTACTGTCCAGTCTAATGAGATTATATCTACTCCAGTTTTTGCCATTCTTTCTAATACTCCAGCACTACCTGAAATGTAAAGAATTATTGGAGTTTCTGGGTATTCCGCTTTTACAATTTCAACAACTTTTTTTTGATAAGGCCCAGCAAAGATATCGTAATCTTGTGGACTTAGTTGGCCTGCCCATGAATCAAAAATTTGTACTACTTGCGCTCCAGATTTTATTTGATATTTAAGATATTCACCAATAGATTTTGCAAAATGATCAAGAAGTTTATGAAGTAAATCTGGTTCATTAAAAGCCATTGATTTTATTAAAGAATAATTTTTACTGCTTTTACCTTCAACTACATATGCAGCAAGAGTCCAAGGTGCGCCAACAAAACCTAAAACTGCTGCCTCATTATTAACATCTTTTTTTAGTGAAGTAAGAACTTGCCCAACAAAATTTAAACTCTCAGTAGGATTTAATTCTTTTAAATTTTCTACCTGGTTAAGAGTTCTTATTGGGTCCTCAATAATTGGACCTTTACTTTCTATTATTTCAAAATTTATGCCCATCCCTGGAAGAGGTGTGAGAATATCTGAAAAAAGGATCACACCATCCGGTTTGAAAGCATGAAAAGGCTGCATTGAAATCTCATATGATAGTTCTGGATTCTCAGACCTCTCTCTAAAGCTTGGGTAACGCTCTCTTAAATCTCTATAGATTTTCATATATCTTCCTGCTTGCCTCATCATCCATACTGGAGGCCTATTTACTTTTTTACCTAATGCGGCAGAAAGTAGTAGTGGTAAATCTTGACCCATTTTCAATTCGATATTTTTTAAAAAAAATTAAAATCCAACTTAAAAATCTTACAATGCAAAGCAGATCAAAAGCGTTATATGAACATTTATATGAAGCACTAAGTTAAATGTGCCTTTTTATTTTTTTGATTGATGCTTGAAGATACTCACGCTTAATGGGGGCAATGCAAGTTCTAAAGCATTTTGATAATTATGAATATTGTAATTTAAAGTTTTTTTACCCCCCATATTCCCTTTGTTACTGCCCCCGTATCTAGAGCCATCTGAATTAAATATTTCTCTATAGAATCCTTCTACAGGAACACCTACTTTGTATGACCCATGAGTATTAGGTGTAAAGTTAGCAATAACAACAAGCCACTCATTGGTATCGTTTTCTCTTCTCATGAAACTTATAACTGAATTAGATTTGTCATTACAATCAATCCATTGGAATCCATAAGGATCAAAGTCATTTTTCCATAATGCAGGTTCATTTTTATAAAGTGCGTTGAGGTCATCAATCAAGTTTCTAATACCTTTATGAGGCTCAAACTCTAGTAACTCCCATTGCAAATCATCCCAAACATTCCATTCTTGTCTTTGTCCAAATTCCATTCCCATAAATATCGTTTTTTTACCAGGGTGGGTCCACATATAAGTTAGTAAAGCTCTAGTATTTGCATATTTCTTCCAGTCATCGCCAGGCATTTTATGTAAAAGATGACTTTTCCCATGGACAACCTCATCATGGCTAAGAGCAAGCATAAAGTTCTCAGTATAGTTATATGTTATTGAGAAAGTTACACTGTTTTGATGGAATTGCCTAAACCAAGGATCTATTTCAAAATAATCGAGCATATCGTGCATCCATCCCATATTCCATTTTAAGTTAAACCCTAAACCTCCTATGTCAGTTGGTTTGGTTACCATTGGCCATGTTGTTGATTCTTCAGCGATAGAAAGTGCACCTGGGAAATGTTGGAAGAGTACATGATTAGCCTGTTGAAGAAATTTAACGGCTTCTGTATTTTCATTCCCACCATTTTCATTGGGTATCCATTCTCCATCTGGACGTAGATAATCTCTGTAAAGCATTGAAGCTACAGCATCTACTCTTATGCCATCAATATGAAACTCTTCAAACCAATAAACGAGGTTGGCTACTAAGAAATTTCTTACTTCGTTTCTGCTGTAATTAAATATTAAGGTTCCCCATTCTTTGTGTTCACCTATGCGTGAATCACCATGTTCATAAAGATGACAACCATCAAAAAATGCTAAACCATGCTTATCTTTTGGGAAATGACCAGGCACCCAATCAAGAATTACGCCTATGCCCTCTTCATGACATTTATTAACAAACTCTCTAAATTCATTTGGGGTACCAAATCTACTTGTTGGTGCATACCAGCCTGTAACTTGGTATCCCCATGAACCATCGAAAGGATGTTCAGATATTGGCATTAGTTCAATATGAGTAAATCCTCTCTCTTTTACATAAGGGATAAGTTTCTCAGTTAATTCTGGATAAGTTAATAATCTTGTTCCGGGTTTTAAATCGGCTGCAGGCACTGGGTCTCTTGGTTCACCATTGTCCTCCAGATATTTATTATCTGTTGATTCATGGAGCCAACTTCCCAAATGCATTTCATAAACTGAAATTGGCTTGTTAATTTGGCTAGAAGAATCTCTATTCGAAACCCAAGAATTATCATTCCAATTAAAGTTTTTCAATTTTGAAACTATTGAACCATTCTGAGGTCTGATTTCATGAAGGAAACCATATGGATCAGCTTTCTCATAAATATGACCTTGTTGTGTTCTTATTTCGTACTTATATGTGTCGCCCTCTTGCATTGTTGGCATGAATAGTTCCCAAATTCCCCCTAATCTTTTTTGCATTGGATGATTTCTTCCATCCCAAGAATTTATATCTCCAATTATCGAGATTGATTTTGCATTTGGAGCCCAAATGCAAAACATTACTCCTTTTTGATTCTTTTCTTCAATGAGATGTGCTCCCATTTTTTTCCAAATATGATGATGATTACCTTCTGCAAAAAGATGTCTATCAACTTCTCCCATCCACTCTTCTCTATATGACCAAGGGTCATGTTGTTTATGTGTAACCCCTCCTCGTAAAATATTTATTTCGTAGTTATAGTTTGGATTTTCAGGCAGGATAGCTTCAAAAAGCCATTTATGGTTAATGCTTTCCGCCTTATAGGTATTGTTTTTAAAATTTATTTTAACTTCGTCGGCTTCAGGCATCCATACCCTTATTACCCATTTTTCTTCATAAAAATGAGGACCTAATATTTTTAATGGATTATCATTGCAACAATTTTCTAAGTTGATAGCTTCTGATTTAATCCAGTCTGCTTGAATTGTTTCGATCATGACTGGTAGATATTAAGGATTAATAATATCAAATGATTAACCAAAAAAATAATTATTTATAAAAAAAAGGGGTCATTTTCATAAATGTTTTATTAAGGCTAAAACTTAGAGTAATAACTCTATGATTTGCTGAAGGCGCTCCAACATTTTCCTCACCAAATCCAGGATTAACTCCAATAGCGGGATAAGCTGATGCAGATATAGATAAGCGAAGCTTGCTATCTTTAATTAAACAAATATTTGTTGGCTGCATAGTTATTTGATAAATGCATTCTTCACTTATTTTGGAGTTTTTAACCCTTAAGAATCCGGTTGAAAATTGATTCACCTTTTCATTCCCTTCTTCAACTAGAGATAAAGCAAGGCAGATATCGAAATTGGGCTGATCACTTTTTACTTGAATTTCTAATGTGGGAACTCCTCTTAAATGAAGATCTTCTTCAAAACAATTGGTTTGAAAAACACCTACATCCAAGCGTTTATCTATAATACTTCTATTAAACTTTCCTGGATTTGGACCTAAATGACCACCGTCAGAGGGAGTAGGTCTCCATGGGTCATTAACAATTGTGATCCATCCCGATCCTTGTGAATTTATGGTCAGACTTCCATCTTCAACCTCTAAATTTGCGGTGCCATCGCTTTTGAGTCCAAAAATAAATTCAGGGTAAAATTTATAATCTAATTCTTCCCATTTATTTAATGAAATATTCCATATTTTTTTCTCTTCTTTTAAATTCTTAGAATTTAATTTTTTATCTGATTTTAAATGTTTATCAAAAAACTTTAATAGAGACTCTTGTGATCCCTCCCACCAATTTAGATGTGTCGCATTCCCAATAATAATCTCTGGGCTTCCACCAGCTTCTTTCGATTTTTTATAAAGATCAAAGGCACCTTTTAAATGTGGATCCCAAAGTCCTCCAATAATTAACATAGGTTGTTTAATCCATGTCGAAATTGGTTTAAATTCTTCAAATGGGTGAGCATTATTTAAATTTTCAAGCCATTCCAAAACAAAGTTATTAGGATCATATTTTTTTAAAATTTCAATTCCTTCTGTTAAATAACTTTTATTTTCTAAGGCTAATCTTATCTTCCCCCACTCAAACAAATTATTTTCTTTTTTCATTTTTAGTGCTGCGATTTGAAGCCCCCATGCAATATTGTTATGCCACCAATATGCCCCTCCATCTGAGCACCAATGATCCTTAATATTCATCCCAGTCATTGCAGGAGATAAACAATCGGGCGGCTTTGAATTTAATTCACCAGTTAGTTGAGTAAATCCTTGGTATGAAAAACCATATAAGCCAAGTTTTCCATTACATTCTTTTAGAGACCTTACCCATTCATGTGTTTCTGAAGTATCGCTAGCTTCCTGAGAAAAACCATTAAAAACTCCTTCAGAAGAACCCATACCTCTAACATCTTGAATTATGACCATATACCCTTTGGCAGCCCACCATTCAGGGTGAGAATAGGTAATAGTTGAAGCTATTTCCCTGCCGTAAGGTTGTCTCATTAATAATGCAGGCCATGGCCCATTACTATCAGGTAACCAAATCCTTGATATAAGTCTTACTCCATCTCTAAGTACTAGGGACTTGTCAAACCATCTTGAACCAGGCATTTTAGGTTTTAGATTATGTCTGGACAGTGCAGCCCAATAACGTAAATAGAAAAGATCTCTGCGTTAACAGGAGTTAACTTTTTTTTGTTTGATACATACTCTATAGCTTTATCTGAACTAGCTGAAATACCTTTTGAATTAAACTCTCTAAACTTATTACATAAATTCCTAGCTTCGTTTGGATTCTTTTTTACAGTCTCCAATAAGTTAGATTGACTTAAAACAGGATATAAAGAGTTGGAGAACAAAAATAATAAAAATAACAAAGGTTTCATTATTACTCACTTTTTCTAAATTCTACATTAAAAAAATTTTTTTATCCAAGATTTCAAATAGATTTGTCGATTTGATTAGCTTTTTTAATCCATTCTTTTAAAAGAGTAAAAGTTATATCTGTCTCAGTTTTTACTCTAAGAATTCTTTCTAATCTACCAATTTTGCGTTCTAATTCATAAGGAGTAGAAAGTGATAATGATTTAAGAGAAGATATGCCGCAATGTAAAAGTAGATATGCTTGCGGTGGAGAAATTCCAATTTCTTTTTTAAAAATAGCTATGGCTCTTATTTTCTTTAGATTATTCAATGTGCAGAGTGACGATTTTCTTTGAATCTCATTTATATCTAAGTCTGAAAGATTACTCAATTTTACAAAGTCAGTTAGATTATTTTGAATAAAAAAAGATTTCTCATGTCTAAAGTTTGTTGGCAAAAAGTCTAAAAATTTTTTAATTTTCATTTTTTAGAGACAAATTCATTTTGACATTTTTTTGAACTTCTCCTATTACAACTGGCTTACTTACATTATCCGAAATTTTTTCAAGTTTCCTTATCTTTATTTTAACGTTTGCACCCGATCGGCTCCCTTTCAATAAGTTTTCCGATAATTGTTCTAAAGTTGGTTCAATAGATTCTTCTGGAAAGTCATTATCTGCTTTAGCAATAATCAAATCGAACCCATTGTCAAAAACAATTGGAAGATATTTTGCATCTTCAATTACAATTTTTTCGTTGTAACTTTGTATAAATGCCCAACTACTTAAAGAAAGCAATAATGAAAAGATAGTTGCTCCAATTATTCGAAATTTAAAACTAAAATTAAATATAAAAGCTGCTATTGTGCAAATGAAAAGAAATATTCCAAAGAATCCAAAAAATTTGGGTGTGTTCTCTAATAGTTCAAAAAAAGACATTTAGTGGCTTTGACCTGGTTATTTTCTTATATTTTGTAAGCCTACTCTATTTTTGGGCTCTAACTTGAAAAAAATTAGATCTCTAAATTTAAATACTAAGTCCCTTTTAGTAGGGATGCTTTTACCCTTAAGTTTTTTAGGCTCTTTTTTATTAAATAATTTTTTAAAAGAAACCTATAGTTCTAGGAAGTTAGAACTAGAAAAAAGTATTGAGAATCTTTTAGATAAAAATGTTGATTTGGGTGATTATGTTGGGATTAGATTTCTAGGTTTTTCTTTAGGTAATTCAAAAATTAATGATAAAAAAGATATAGATTCTGAAATTAAAGCTAAAAATGTATACGTGGGCATCATGCCTTTTAGATCTTTTTTAAAACAAAAATGGATAGTAAAAATAAGTCCTGAGCTAGCTGCAATTAATATTGATAGAGATTTTTTTAAAAGGGATAAACCTTATGAAAAAGATAGAAGTACAAAAAAATCAAAATTAAAATATGACTTAAATTTTAACTTTGATAAATATTCAATTCTAAACCTTAAAAAATTAGGAATAGAAACAAAAGTAAAAGGTAACGTTATTTATCAATCGAGTAATAGAGAAATTTTTGCAAAAATTAAATCAAATTTTGATGGTAAAGGACTTCTAGAATTTAAAATTAACACAAAATTAAATAAAAACTTTTTAAAGCTGGAGTTATTTTCTAGAGGATTAGATCTCGAAAGCTCTGAATATAGAATTGGTAAAAGAAAAATTAGCTTTAAAAAGGGTAAATTTAAATCTAACTTTAAATTTAATAAATCATCAAAACGTACATTTTGTGAAGGAAGTTTTTCTTTTACTAATTTAAAAATAAAACCAGAAGATTTCTCAGAGAACATAAATTCAGATTCAACTAGTTTTTTTTGTAAAGATAATAATTTAAAAGGAAATTCTGCAAACTTAAATTACGGAACTTTGAATTCAAACTTTAATCTCAATATCCCATTAAATAAAAGTTCCAATAAAATTGACCTTAAAGGAAGCGTTGGATATGTTAACAGTTTGAATCCAGATATTGAACTATCGGGGCATCTTCCATATTGGTTTGATAAAAGAGGAATTAATTTTGGTGAAATAAATTCAAGTCTAAAAATAAATAGAACTCAATTATCTAATTTAAATATTTTCCGAAATAATGATATTAGGGGTTTCGTTACTGCAAAAGGCCAATTAAGAGGAAAAATTACTGATCCAGATATTTCTATAAAGTTTAATGTTGATTATCCGCACTTCAAAGGGGTAAGAATCAGAGAGATATGGGAGGGAGAAATTAAAAATGAAAATAATCAATTTCTCTTAAATATGAAAAATAGATACTCTCCAATTCCTTCATTTCTTTCTATGAAGTTTGATTCTAATATTAAATTAGATAATGTATCTTTTAGTAGATTATTTAATTCTAATAAAGGGAGCATAGAAGTATTTAAAGAGAAAAATAGTTATATTTGGGAAGCTAAAAATTTTCCTCTTGATGAACTTGAATTAACAATAAGAAACAATCAATTCGATAGGATTGAAGGCATTATTAATGGTTCTGGATTAATAAATTCAGACCTGTCCTATATTGATGGAAGACTGGCTTGGAGTCTAGGTAAATATAGAAATATAAAGTTAGCAAACGCATTATTTGATTTTATTTTTAATGATAATTCCTTTTATGTTAATTCATCCTTATATCCAATTGATGGTGGAATAATTGAAGTCGATTATGACTCTAATAAAAATAATTTAATTAATTTAGACTTTGCCGATATAAGTACTAGTTGGACAGTCCTAACTGCGTTTGATATTCTTAATTTTGATAATAAAAAAGTTATTCAAACCGTAAAGTCCAATATCTTGGATGATATAGAAATAAATAAAGAAAATAATTCTTTTAAAGAGAGAATTGATTTTATTAATAACCTTATTGAAAGTAATAATGCGCAAGACGACAATTTTAACTTGGAAAAATATTTTAATAAATTTAGTAGTAGATATAATGCAAAAATAACTATTGAGGGAGATAGGCCAAGCAACTATAAATTAAATGCAAAATTAAATGGCTATCTTGATGTCTTTAGAGATGATAATAAAAATAAAAAAGAGGAATTTTCTATTGATTTGCAAGGGGGATTATTAAAAGGGAATGGTTCTTTAAAAATTAAAAAACTACCATTAAGTGCTTCAAATATTTTTTTAAATAAACCAAGAGATTTTCTTGGAGGTTTAGATATGGATTTATTTTATAACCTTGATAATAAATCCTTCTTGAGTGAAATTTCTTCTAATAATTCATCAATTAAAAATAACAAAATATTATTTGAAAAAGGTATTGTTGACTTTGATAACTCTGTCTTTGATATTGACTTATCTTTACTTATAAATGAATCTAAAATCCCAATAATAATTAAAGGCTCAATACCTATAAATAAATCAGATAACTTAGAACTACGATTGATTGGGAACGGAAAATTTATTGAGTTAATTGATATTTTTGCTGCTGAATACTTTACCTTTAAAGAAGGTGATATGAATCTTAGAATGATTCTAAAAGGAACCTTAAATAAACCTCTTTTAAATGGATTTGTCGCAATTAAAGATTCTGGAATTGATTTTTTCAACAATACATTAAAAGATGTAAATAGCTTAATAATTTTTGATTTTGATTCTTTAGAGATCAATAATCTTCAAGCACAGTCTGAAAATTCTGGAGAAATTTTTATAAAAGGTTTACTGCCTTTTTATAGTAAGAATGATTCTGAGAAGGCAAAAATTAATTTGATTACTAATAGATTTAATTTAAAGAAAGATAATTTTAATTTTTTAATAGATTCAGATATAGATTTAAGTGGATCATTCGAAAGTCCAATTTTAGGGGGATCTCTATCTTTTAATAATGGATTTATTAATTTAAATAGTACCAATCAAAATAATAAAAAAGAAAATAATCTTATACCAGAAGAAGATAAAAAAGATTGGCCAGAACTCTATTGGAATAATGAAAAGAATATTGAAATAATTTCAAATGAAACAATTTTGAATTCTGTTCTTTTAGGAGAAACTTTGCCAAATTATTTGGAAAATTTGAGTTTTAATAATCTTAAATTAAAACTTGGTCCAGATTTTAAACTTCAATATTCAGAATTAATTCAAGCTTATTTAGATACCAAATTAGACCTTAATATAAACGGAAAGGTAGGCAATGATTTAAATGCTAGAGGACTAATTTATCTTAAAAAAGGTAGAGCTAATTTATATACTACTCCATTTAAGCTAGATAAAAATAAAGATAATTATATTTTATTTGCATCAAGAAGTGGAGTTGTTCCATTTATTAATTTTTCTTTGGTTAGTAAAGTTCCAGATTCTATAATACCTATAAGTGAAAATAATCAGGATTCAAACAACTCAGGTGATCTTGATGTAAATGCGAATTCTAGTGGTTTGGGATCATTTGGGATTGGCAATTCAAGGCTTATCAAAATTGAAGCATCTTATGAAGGATTTTTAGATCAATTATCTTTCGCTGATGAAAATAGAAGAATCCAATTAAGGAGCACGCCAAGTTATAACAGATCACAAATAATTGGTTTGATTGGAGGTAACTCTGCAAATTTAATAAATAGAGCATTTATTTCTCAACTTAATAATGCAGATGCATTTAGTGAAAGATTCCAGTTATCTTTATATCCAGCGTTAATAGAAAACAATGATTCATTAAATAATATTTTTTCCAATGAAAATTTAGATATAGAAAATGATGGTCAATCATCCTCTAATGAGGAATTTTCTTCTCAAGCTTGGGTAGCCGAAATAGGACTTGATATAACTGATGCAATAAATTTTGCCTTTCAAACTGTTCCAGGTAGAGATGACATTTCACCTACAGGAATTTTGACTTTTCAGGCAAATCCAAACTTAGAATTATTAGGATCTTATGATTATGATGGAGATTGGAAAAGTCAAATTCAATTATTTTTTAGATATTAATTCAGAAAAAAATTTACTTTTAAGAATCGTTAATTTGAATTATTATTATATTAACTAAAAATTACTATGGCTAATATCTTTGAAGTTCCCCAACCAGGTTATGATCTTCTAGAAAAAGCTGATAAAGTTCGTTTGGCATCAATAAAAATAAGTCAGACTGAAAATCAAAATCGAATTAAAGCCTTAAATTTTATGGCTGATTATCTAGAAAAAAATACTGAAGAAATATTAAATGCTAATAGTGAGGACTATGAAAGAGCAGAAAAAAAAGGAATTTCAAACGCTTTACTCTCTAGATTGAAGTTATCAAAAGAAAAATTAAATTCAGGAATTGAAGGAGTAAGAAAAGTTGGAGAATTGTCTGATCCCGTAAATCAAGTTCAAATAAAAAGAGAGCTATCAGGGGGATTGATCTTAGAAAGAAAAACTGTGCCAATTGGAGTCTTAGGGGTTATTTTTGAATCAAGACCAGATGCCGTGATGCAGATTAGTTCATTAGCAATAAGATCAGGTAATGGAGTAATGCTAAAAGGTGGCAGTGAAGCTAATTTAACAAATACTTCAATAGTGAAAGCATTGCAAGAAGGTTTAAATGAATCAGGCCTTGATAAAAATGCAATATGTTTACTAACAAGCAGAAAAGATAGCATGGCGATGTTAAATCTTGAGAAATACGTTAATTTAATAATTCCAAGAGGAAGTAATGAATTAGTTAAGTTTATTCAGGAGAATACAAGAATTCCTGTGCTAGGTCATGCTGATGGAATTTGTCATTTGTTTATAGATAATGAGGCAAATCTAGAGATGGCTTTATCAGTCGCTTTGGACAGCAAAATTCAGTATCCTGCAGCATGTAATGCTATCGAAACTTTATTAGTCCATAAAGATATCGCACCCGTTTTTTTAGAAAAAGCCATCCCTTTATTTAATTCTAATGATGTTAAATTAATTGGAGATAAGAGATCAGTTGAATTAGGGTTAAAGTATGAGGCTAGTCTAGAAGATTGGCAAACTGAATATTTGGATTTAATTTTATCTATAAAAATAGTTGATGATCTCGAGGAAGCAATTACTCATATTCAAAAATATAGTTCAAAACATACAGATGGAATAATTACTGAAAATTCAAATACTGCCAATAAATTTATGAATGTAGTTGATAGTGCAGGTGTTTTTCATAATTGCTCTACTCGGTTTGCAGATGGTTTTAGATATGGATTCGGAGCTGAAGTTGGTATATCTACTCAAACTCTTCCACCAAGGGGACCTGTAGGTCTAGAGGGTTTGGTAACTTATAAATATTTCCTAAAAGGTGATGGGAATATAGTTGATGATTTTTCATCAGGAAAGGCTATCTACACACATAAAGATCTTTAAAACTCTTAAAGATGGAAACTTTTTTAAAAATTGAAAATATTAAACTTTGGTCTAGGGTTGGCGTGCTTAATGAAGAAAGGGAATTAGGACAACTATTTATTTTAGATATTCTTTTGTGGGCTGATTTTGAAAAATGTACAGTAAATGATGATGTAAAGAAAACAGTTGACTATTCAAAATTAGTTCAAATTTTAAAAGATCAATCAAAGAAAATATATTGCTATACAATTGAAAAATACTCTAACGAAATTTTAGAAATCATTGATCAGGAATTTAAGCCTTCTAAAATTAAAATTATTTTGACAAAATGCAATCCTCCGATCACAGGATTCGATGGAAAGGTGTCAATAGTAAGAATTCTTGAAAATAATTAAATTATTGGAAAAAAGAAATCCCATAATATTGATTCATGGTCTTTGGAATAATTCAAGTATTTTTTCTTCTATTACCCCACAACTTGATAATATTGGTATTGAATATTTTGCCCCAACTCTTGAGCATTCATATGGAATGACTTCAATACTTGATTTGACTAATAAATTAAACCAATTAATTTTAGAGAAATACGGTTTAGAAAAAGAAATAGATATTTTGGGATTTTCTATGGGAGGAATAATTGGTAGGCACTGGCTTCAAAAATTTAATGGATATAAAAGAACAAGAAGATTAATATCTATAGGTTCCCCTCACAAAGGAACTTTGATGGCGCAATTTATACCTAAATACCCTTTTAAAGGAATATCAGAAATGAAAATAAATAGTAAGTTTTTGAGAGGACTCGCGAATAATGATGTTTTTCTAAATGATATTGAGTGTATAAATTTCTTTACTTATTGGGATTTGATGGTTTTCCCTGGCTGGTGGACAAATTTAAATTTTGGGAAAAAAATATCAGTAAAAGTATATAAACATAGAAATCTTGTAAGAAATAAATCTGTGGTTGATAAAATTATCGATGAAATTACTATGTAGCTCCAGATAAGCCTAAGTGTCTTATTAAGGAATCTGTTTGTGGCTCTCTTCCCCTAAATTGTTTGAATATGTCTATTGGAGGTAAGCTCCCACCCAAGCTAAGTATTGTATCTTTGAATTTTTTTCCTATCAACTTTAAATCTTCAGAGTTTTCTAGATCGGCTTCTTCAAACATTGAAAATGCATCAGCACTTAGAACTTCAGCCCATTTATATGAGTAATATCCTGCAGAATATCCGCCTGCAAATATATGACTAAAACAACAAAGAAAGTGATCTTCTTGAATTGGTTCAATAACAGTAGTGTGGTTTGCAATTTCTCTTCTTATTTCATCTGCTGTTTTACCTTCGTTGTTATCAACACTACTGTGCAATCTGAGGTCTGTAATTGCAAAATGTAGTTGTCTAAGAGTAGCCATGCCACAATTAAAAGTTCTATTCTTTAGGAGCTTCTCAAAATTCTCATTGGATAGTTTTTCTCCTGTTTTGTAGTGTTTAGCAATATTCATAAGTGTATTTTTATGAAAACACCAGTTTTCCATAAATTGACTTGGAAGTTCGACTGCATCCCATTCAACGTTGTTGATGCCAGCTGCTTGAGGAAGATTTACAGTAGTAAGCATGTGTTGAAGACCATGACCAAATTCATGGAAAAGTGTTTGAACTTCGTCAAAACTCATCAAACTTGGTTTATCTTTTGATGGTGGAGTCTGATTACAAACTAGATAAGCTACAGGGAGGGTCTTTTTGCCAACATTATTTTTATTCAAACATTCATCCATCCAAGCCCCTCCTCTCTTTGATTCAGGCCTCGAATATGGATCCAGGTAAAAAGATGCTATTTTCTTATCTTCTTTATTAAGAATATTAAAAAATAAGACGTCATCATTCCATAGAGGAGCCTCATCGGTCGCTTCAACTACTTTAATTTCAAAAAGCTTCTCACTTAATTTAAATAAACCTTTCAAAACATCATTAAGTGGGAACCAAGGTCTTAAAGACTCTTGATCCAAATTAAGCTTTTCCTTCCTAAGAAGTTCAGACCAATAACTGATATCCCATGGCTCAATATTCTGCGATTTAGGGAACCCATTAGCTTTAGAAAACTTTTCGAGCGTTTCTAATTCAATTTTTGCTGTTTTGAATGCTGGTTCTCTTAATTCCTCTAAAAGGTTTTCTACATTTTTAATTTTCTTCGCCATTTTCGTTGACAAACTTAGTTCTGCCCAACTTTTATAACCGAGAAGATTAGCTTGTTTAGTTCTAAGGGATAATATATCTTCTATGATTTGAGAATTATTTTTTTCTCCTTGAGACGCCCTACTAACGAATGCCTTGTATAGTTTTTCTCTAATATTACGCTCGGTGGCATATGTCATAAAAGAAGTATAAGTTGGAATATCTAGACTTAATTTCCAAGGACCATTTTTGATATCAACTTCTTCATCTTTTTTTAAGTGATTGTGTGCAGAAATTGCCATCAATTCAAGTACTCGTTCAGGAAGACCATCCACTTCAGATTTTTTATTTAGTATTAAAAACCATTCGTTAGTGGCATCAAGAACATTGTTACTGAATTCGGTTGAAAGCTTTCCAAGTTTTTCTGAAATTTTGTTAAATTCTTCTTGATCATTGTTCTGTAGTGAAATTCCTCTATGTTGCATCTCTAGAATTTCTTTATCTAAAATTCTGTTTTTGATTTGATCAAAGTTATTTGTCTCTTTAAGCTTGACTAAAGAATTATAAATAATTTTACTTTGTCCGAATTTGTTACTCAAACTAATAATCTCGGGCAGAAATTTTGAATAAATATCTCTTAAACTTTCAGAATTATTTACAGCATTTAAGTGGCTTATTACTCCCCAACTCCATCTAAGAATTTCATTGACTTCATTTAAAGGATTTATTACCTTGTCCCAATTTAAGTCATTTTGAATCAAAAAATTAGATAAATTTTTCTCAATGTTTTTAAAGTCTTCAGATATTTTTTCTAGAACTACTGGAAATTGTTTACTTATGTTTTCAGGAGTAAATTTTTTAAATTCTGGTAATTCTCCATATTTAAAAATTGAAGTATCCATTTATTAAATAATTTAATTAACTAAAGTTGGTATTAATCCTACTAACTTAGCTAAGGTAAGCTGCTGACTGAGAGCATTGGTTGAAGATTCGTATAAATTTATGGCGATTTTGGGCCAAAAACCTATCACCAAAGTTGGCAACAATAAACTGAAACCAATCGTCAATTCTCTACCATTCATCTCTTTTACTGTAGCTAGCGCAGGTATTCTAGGCCCAAAAAATACTCTTCTACACATTGATAGAAGATATATAGGAGTTAGGACTAGACCGATAGCTGCTATAAGAATTGTGATTGATCTAAAGATAGAACTGAAGCCTTCTTGGCTTGTGATACCTAAAAATACAGTTATTTCACTAATAAAACCACTCATGCCAGGTAGAGCTAAAGAGGCTAGAGAGCTTGACAAGAAAAAAGCAAAAGTTATTGGTAAGACCTTTGCTAATCCGCCCATATTTGGAATTGAGAGAGTATTTGTTCTTTCATAGAATGATCCTGTAACGAAAAACATAGCTGCTGCAATAAGTCCGTGACTAATCATCTGGAGCATCGCTCCGCTGATCCCTAAAGCATCTACTGCTCCAATCCCCAAGAGAACGAAACCCATATGACTTACTGAACTACACGCAATTCTTCTTTTGACATTATCTTGTGCAAATGCATTTAATGCTCCGTAGATTATATTAATGATTCCAAGAATAATTAACGCAGGTGCAATTTGAAGATGTACCTCAGGTAGTATTTGAACATTGAATCTTAAGAGAGCATAACCTCCCATTTTTAAGAGTATTCCTGCGAGTAACATTGAAACTGGAGCATTAGCCTCGCCATGAGCATCGGGCAGCCAAGTATGTAATGGAAAGATAGGAAGTTTTACTCCAAAACCAATTAAAAATCCTAAATAAGATAATAAAGCTAGACTGCCTGTTACATGTTTATTGGTTAAATCGGTAATATTTAAAGTAAAGGTATCACCACTCAAGGCAAGTGCTAACCCACTTATGAGTATTAATAAAGACGCTAAGGCTGTATAAAGGATGAATTTAGTGGCTGCATATAATTTCTTTTTCCCTCCCCAAATAGCAATAAGAAGATATACCGGAACTAATTCAAGTTCCCATGCCAAGAAAAATAATAGAAAATCTTGAGAAAGGAAAACTAGTGCCTGTGCTGATGCTTGGACTAATAAAAGAGCAAAATATAAATTAGATTTCTTCTTAATTTTCCAACTAGCCGCAGCTGATAAAAATGTAATTAACCCACTTAATGCTATTAAAGGAGCAGATAAACCATCTACGCCAAGAGACCATTCTAACCCTATTGATGGTAACCAAGAAGCTCTTTCTACCAGTTGTAAAGAGCTATCTGAAGTATTGAATTTTTGAAAAAGGACGCCGATTATTAGCAAAAAATCTATAAATAAAAAACTTAATGAGATATTTCTAGGGAGTGCGTTATCTTCTCCTTCTTTTGAATTCAAGAAAGGCATTATTATTGCCCCAATTAAAGGCAGTAAAACAATTGATGATAGCCAAGGAAAAGATACTAAATTCATTTATGTAATGAATAATTTTTTTATTCTAGTTGAAGTTGTACTAGCTTGAGACTATAACATTAAAAATGCCTAAGTAAAACTACTTACCAGAAATAGTGCTAAATTGGCTGCCGGTTGTTTGAACGTTTAAGAATGGCGCTCTGCTAGCTACACCTGACTTCTCCCATGCTTTCACCATGGCTTGACTGACGTTTTTGCCATTTTCTTTTTTACACAAAGCTAAGATACTTGGCCCAGCCCCACTAATTGCGCATCCAAGAGCACCTGCATTTAGTGCGGCATCTTTAACTTCTAATCCACCCTTAATAAGTTTCCATCTGTAGGGTTCATGTAGCTTATCAAACATTCCTTCTTTTATAAGTTCTGCATTCCCTGCTTTTAAGCCGTTAAGTAACAAAGTAAGCGCCCCCATATTTGTCACTGCATCTGATATGGGTACATTCTTGGGCATAACCTTTCTTGCTTCACTTGTACTTAGACGAATTGCAGGTATTGCTACAACAGCTTTAATTGAATCGTGCCAATCACATCTAATGATTCTCCATCTCTGAGAAGAAGACCTTGCTGTCAAACAAAGCCCACCCAGAAGAGAGGGCACTACATTATCAGGATGACCTTCTATATCAATGGCAAGTTCAAGAAGTTTTTCCTTGGATAATGGAGAGTTCATTATTGCATTTGCTCCGATTAGCCCAGCAACTATTGCTGTAGCGCTACTTCCTAGCCCGCGTGCAGGCGGCACTGCCAATTTAACTCTTGCTTCAAGTGCAAAAGGATCCATTTTTGCGCTCTCCCATACTTTCTGAGCTGCTCTAAAAACTAAGTTTTCAGGTCCTCCTCTTAGGTGATTACCATCTGTACTTTCCATTATTAAATCAAATCTATCTCCACCACCTTCAATTCTTGTAAAAATAAACTCATTATACAAATCTAATGCTGCTCCAAGACAATCGAATCCAGGCCCTAAATTGGCAGTTGTTGAAGGTACTGTTACCCTAATTTTTTTACCTACTTCAGGAATAGACATTTTTGTTTTTAAGTTTTTAAAAGCATTTTTGCTCTACAGGCTGCACTAAAAAGTCCAAACTCTTCATCTAAAATTACTTTCATAGGTATTGTTTTAAGAATATCTTTTAATCTTCCCTTGTCGAAAAATTGTTTTAAAAATAAATCTGATTTAAAGTTTGTGAAATGTTTTGATGCGGTCCCTCCAGAAATCCATAACCCGCCAAAGCATAATTCTTGAAGAGCAACATCTCCCAATAAAGAGGCATAAGCGCCTAACCAAATCCTCTCAACTTCAATCATTGTCTGATCCCCTTCTTTGGAAAGTTTACAAATTTTTTCAGGTAGTTCTTTCCTTGCATTATCAAAAATTTTAATTTTTTTTAAATATTCTTGTAGAGGATGGTTTTGGGCATCAGGTTTGCTTAGTCTCCATTCGGCAATTCTTGATAAACCAGTGCCGCTAATAATTCTTTCACAAGATATCCTTTCAACTTTTAGGTAATCTTTAAGCCAAATTTTTAATTCCCATTCTAATTTTGACTTTGGAGAGTATTCAACGTGTCCTCCTTCGCTGGCTAGAACTTTTACTCTATTTCCTGATATTAGACCTCTTGCAATGCCTAAACCAGTACCGGCTCCAACGATGGCATGCAAATCATTGTTAGTACCTTCAGAATGGGATCCATTTTGGATAGTTGAATATTGATTTTTTTTAAAAAAGGTATTCCATAAATTTGAACTGCAAAATCATTAATTAGCTCGCATTGTTCAAATTTAAATCTATTTTTTAATTTATTTCCTGAAATATTCCATGACAAGTTCATGATTTTTGCATTTTTGTTAGATAAAGGACCAGCCACAGCGAAACATGCAGAAGAAGGATGGGTAATATTTTTGCATTCATTTTTAAGAAAATCTTCTAGAATTAGTTCAAGAGAATTCCAATCAGAAGATACATATTTTTTTTTGAATAACAATTTAGGCGAATCATTATTTATTACTCTTTCGAATATTCCCAATAGAACCTTGGTACCTCCTAAATCACATGCCAGAAAATTCATCTCTTCGAAATTATTCTGTTCTCCCTTTTTTTTCTATTAATTCATCAATTAATTTGTATAGATTAGGAAGGTCGAAAATTCCTAAATTTGTTCCATCTAAAGCTCTTAAAGCGACTGAATCAATTTCCTCTTCCTTATCTCCAATAACTGCAATTAAAGGAACTCTCCCAAGAGTTGCTTCTCTTATTTTATATCCTATTTTTTCATTCCTAACATCAACTTTTGATCTATAACCATTATTGTTTATTAATTCATTAAACTTGAAACACTTTTCAATATTTCTATCAGTAATGCTTAATAAAATTATTTGATAAGGTGCAAGCCAAATTGGGAATTTTGCCTCATATTGTTCAATTAAGATTCCGATAAATCTCTCAAACGATCCTAAAATTGCTCTGTGAAGCATAACTGGATTTCTTTTCTCATTATCAATATCTACATAAGTTGCATCCAATCTAATAGGCATTGAGAAATCAACCTGAATAGTGCCGCATTGCCAGATTCTATTAAGACAATCTTTTAAGGAGAATTCTATTTTTGGACCATAAAAAGCCCCTTCTCCTGGTTGGAGTTCCCATTTTAGGTTCTTATTATCGAGAGCTTTGGTAAGAGCCTCCTCTGATTTATCCCAAATCTCTTCACTACCTACCCTTTTTTCAGGACGAGTTGATAATTTGATAATGATTTCATCAAAACCAAAAGTTTTATAAACTTCGAAAACAAGATCTATAAAAGTTGATACCTCTTCTTGAATTTGCTCTTCTGTGCAGAATATGTGTGCATCATCTTGAGTAAAGTTTCTTACTCTCATTAAGCCGTGTAGTGCCCCAGAGGGCTCATTTCTGTGACAAGAACCAAATTCAGCGAGACGAATAGGTAAATCCTTATAACTTTTTAAACCTTGATTAAATACTTGTATATGGCATGGACAATTCATTGGTTTAATTGCATAAGTTCGATTTTCTGATGCAGTAGTGAACATATCGTCTCTAAATTTTTCCCAATGACCGGATTTTTCCCAAAGAGATTTATCAACAGCTTGTGGGGTTTTAATCTCTAAATAATCATTTTTTTTGAGTATTTCTCTTATGTACTTTTCCAGTACTTGGTAAATTGTCCATCCATTTGGATGCCAAAAAATCATTCCTGGAGATTCTTCTTGTATATGAAATAGAAAATGTTTTTTACCAAGTTTTCTATGATCTCTTTTTTCCGCTTCTTCAATTCTTGTTAAATAATCTTTGAGTTCTTTTTCTTTTGCCCATGCAGTTCCATATATTCTCTGTAATGATTCATTCTCACTATTACCTCTCCAATATGAACCTGATAATTTAAGTAACTTAAAGTGTCTCAAATGTCTAGTGTTAGGAACGTGAGGCCCTCTACACATGTCGATATATTCTTCGTGCTTGTATAAATTTATGCAACCTTCTTCAGGAATTTCTTCAATTATTCTTAATTTAAAAGTCTCATCTCTTTCTTTAAAAGTTTTAATTGCCTCCTCTTTAGAAACTTGTAAAATTTCGACGTCGTAGTTTGTTTTTATTAATTTATTAATTCTATTTTCGATTTTTATTAAATCTTCAGGAGTAAATCTGTATTCAGAGAAAATATCGTAATAAAAACCATCTTCAATTACAGGCCCAATCGCCATTTTAATATCAGAGTAAATTTGTTTTACTGCATGACCAATAAGGTGAGCGAAAGAATGTCTTATTATTTCAATTCCTTCTTTATCTTTTGATGTGATGATTACAACTTTGGAATCTTTATTTATAGGAATTGTTGCATCAAGGAGAACATCATTTACTTTCCCAGCAATTGTTGCTTTAGCTAATCCAGCACCTATACTCTGGGCAATTTCAAGAATAGTTACAGATTTTTCGAAAACTTTTTTTGAACCATCAGGCAAGGTAATTATTGGCATAATTTATTTCTCCATTTCAAAAAATCCCAATTTTGATTTAACTCTTTTTAAAGTCTGATTCGCTAAATCTTCAGCTTTTTCCTTCCCTTCATTAAGGATTTTATTTAGTTGATAGGGATCATTAATTAATAATTTATATTTTTTCTGAATAGGTTCTAGTGATTCAATAAGTTGTTCGGTAATTAATTTTTTAAATGTCCCCCATCCAGTCTCTAAGAATTCATTTTCACATTGAGAAATTTCTTTGCCAGACAATATTGAATAAATCATCAAAAGATTTTTAGATTCTAGTCTCTCAGGGTTGTTAAATTCAATTCCAATAGAACTGTCACTTTTTGCTCTTTTAATTTTTTTTGTGATTATTTCAGGAGGATCTAATAAGTTAATGCGACTGCCCTCATTAGGATCACTTTTGCTCATCTTTTTTGAACCATCAATTAAACTCATTATTTTTGAACCATTCTTCATGATGATTGGTTGAGGGATCTTTAAAATATTTTTATCCTTACTAAATCTGGCATTAATTCTCTGTTGTGCAATATCTCTCGCAAGTTCAAGATGCTGTTTTTGATCCTCACCTACTGGTACGAAGTCAGCATCATAAAGAAGGATGTCTGCAGCCATAAGTATTGGATAGTCAAATAATCCAATAGATACATTATTACCTTGTTGTATGGATTTTTCTTTAAATTGAATCATTCTTTCCATCCAATTTATTGGAGTCATGCAATTTAATATCCAACAAAGTTCTGAATGCGCTGAAATCTGACTTTGGACAAAAATTGAGCATATATTGGGATCTATCCCACAAGCGACGTACAAGGCTGCTGTAGAAATCGTGTTTTTAGATAATTCTTTGGGATTATATGAGGCTGTTATTGCGTGCAAATCAACTACACATAGAAATGTTTCATATTGCTCTTGAAGCGTAACCCAATTATTTATGGCCCCAAGCCAATTCCCAATATGTAAATCACCAGTTGGTTGAACTCCCGAAAGAATTCTTTTTTTATTTTTCATCCTCTTCTACTTCGCTAGATTGAATCTCTTCAGTTGATGAACTTTTTACAGGTCTTGCAAAAGGGTCAGGTGCTGTTTTTGTCTTTTCTTCATAAGAATTTTGTAATTGTCTACTCGGAGAAGAGTTTTTATTATTTTTTGCATATTCTTTGATTGATTCAATCAACTTTTCGTCTTTGATCATTTCGCTAAGTGTTCTAACAGAGAAACCCAGAACTGCAACAGTAGATCTTAATTGAAAGGTCTCTTGTATTGATTTAACAGCTTTCATTTCGTTATCACTCAATCTTATGCGGAATCCTCCTCCATCTCTTCTTCCGCCTGATCTATCTCTGAAATTAGATCTTTCATTATTAGAACGATCTCTGTAATTTTCTTGTCCAGGATTATTGCTGAAATTTGAATTAGACATCTTAATGTTTCTTAAGTTATTTAAATAGTCTATTAACTTAGCATCTTGTTATGCAATAAGTCTTTTTAAAAGGCTTAAATTTTTATCTTTTGATTAACGACTTATGAAATTTTGCTTTTCTCATTCACAACTTGCATTAAAATAATATTAGAAAAATAAAGTATTGTGTTTGATATTAGTAAAGACAACCTTTTAAAGGATTTCATAAAGTTTCCAAAAAAAAATCTTCTTATTATTTTATTATTGTAGTGTTTTTATATCTT
>MWOR01000190.1 GCA_002025865.1 Prochlorococcus sp. HOT208_60m_813I02
AATGCAAAAGAGAAGAAAAGTTGATGTTGTAATTTTTGGTCATATGCACAATCGGCTTAAAAGAAATCTTGGTTTAAGAGAGATGTTTAAAATTGATAGCAAAGGAACAATTTATTTCAACACTGCTGTAGTACCAAGATATAAAACTGATGAAGATGGGAAATTGCTAATTAACTTTTCATGGATTGAGTTTGAAAATAAGGAATTAAGGCATGTTTCTCATCGATGGTATTCAGAGTCTGGTGAAATTCGTGAAGAAGATAAATTTTTTTAGGATTAAATATCTCTGATCATATTTTAAGTGTTTTTGGGCTTTTCATATCTTGAAAATAATGTTTGAGATAAGATATAACCCGCAATTCCTGCGGCTGTAAAAGCTAAACCATTTTTAAATAAAGGTAATAAATCATTTGTTCTGGATATTATCGGTGCCAAACCAAAAAT
>MWOR01000191.1 GCA_002025865.1 Prochlorococcus sp. HOT208_60m_813I02
TCTTCCAATGATTGTAAGATTGCTTCAATAAAAATTTCTAAATAATGCTCTTCTTGAAACTTTAAAGTACTTTTTCTTAAACCTGAAGTTCCTGGTTTTTGATCTAAAAAAGGAGAATTAATATTAATTACATTAGCTTGAGTCATATTTTTAAGAAACTCCCAAAAATCTAACTAAATTAATGAGGCATTTCGGATGTTCTTAACATAGCGATAAACCATAATGAAGATATTAATAATGCACTTAGGATTCCGTAGTTAACACCAAATTTAGAAATTGTAATTGGAACTATAAGTGGAAATGTAAGTGCTCCAAACAAAGGAGTAAAAGCAACAATTTTTTTTAGCATTAAAATAATAGATTAAAACCATTCAGTCTCAGCATTATCTTTTTCATTAGTATCGTCAAGTGGCGTAGTTCTATCAAATTTCATTGATATACTTTTTTCTTGCTCACCAGATACATCAACAGCTTTAATATCGTATTTTTGAGTCCCGTCTCTAAATGGAACTTGAATTCTAAAAGTACCATCTGCAGCAAGAGGTACATCTTCTCCACCTATTGTCAGTTTTGCAGAGGGCTCTGTAGCTCCATAAACAATTAATTCAGCGTCAGCAACGAGCCAAAAAGATCTATTTTTAACAATTCCGCTTCCAGAATCATTTAAACCTGATGACCATTTACCAGC
>MWOR01000192.1 GCA_002025865.1 Prochlorococcus sp. HOT208_60m_813I02
GATGGGGGCAATTAAAATCTCTCTCAGATTAATTTAATGAATTCAACCTGTGATTTAATTATTGATTCTTTAAAAGAAGAGCCAATTGGAGAAACTGATCATTTTATTTGGTTCATTACAGTTATTGGCATTGTTGTCCTTTTTTAAAAGAGAGGAAAACTTTGAAACTTATAGTTCGTATGTCAAAATTGAGGCAAATAAAATTGCTTTAGATATAACTAAAGAAGAGAAAGAGTACCTCAAAATAAAAGAAAGACAGCTTTTCTTGTTTTATTCATAATCTTTGATTTAATTCTTAATTTAATAAGATGGCTCCAGGTTAAAGGCCGGCTCCATAATATTGTTTTCGCTAATTAATTCGTAGGTTAGCTCTTTACTTAGGGCATTTATATAAGATGTATAAAGTTTTCCCCAAACAAATTCAAATTCATCTTTACTTAAATTCTTGAAAAGAATTTCTCCTTTGAAGTAAATGTGATAAGAATCATTCATCATGGAAAATAAATCTTATCCTTTTTAACGCAGTGAAATATGTATGTAGTATTAGGTGCTACTAAAAAGAAATTTATATTTGGAAGTCAAATACTTTTAGACTATCCGTGTATTCATTTTTTGTTTTTTGAATAATCCGACCGTCTCATCAAGATCCATACAAGGCTGAATACTTATATCCATTAATCTTCTCCAGG
>MWOR01000193.1 GCA_002025865.1 Prochlorococcus sp. HOT208_60m_813I02
TATAGATGTTGCTGTTGTCGATGTTAATGATCTTGGAGGTGTGAAAGTCTTAGCTAGTTCAAATAAAAAAGTAAATAAAATACTCAAAAGAAACTTAATCTCTAATCCAGCTGGCAATGGAGATGAAAAAACCCCTATAGTATTAATAAGAGAAAAAAGTAAATGAAAAAAGATACCTCTTATTCTTTACAATCTAAAAAAGGAATGGAAGTAATTTTTGAAGAACTCCATATAAGGCACATTAATCTTTTTATAGATATTAAAAATAAGGAATTGAATAATTGGTTTTTAAAGATGGCGATTATCAATACCTTTGATGACTTAAAAATTTTTTTAAATAATCTCAAGAAAAATAAAAATAAATGCATAATTGCTATATGTGGAAACGAAATTATTGGTTATTTGAATATCTTTCCTTTAAATAAAAAAGAGACTTGCTTAAAAATATCCAAGCCCAAGTTGATTAAGAACAAGTGTTCCTTATCAGATAAACAATTAACTTTAGGATTGATAAAAAAATCTATCTCAATAAAAGATATTAAAACT
>MWOR01000194.1 GCA_002025865.1 Prochlorococcus sp. HOT208_60m_813I02
AAAACTTTTTGGCATGGACATAGTTTTACTGCTAATCCTTTAGGTTGTGCTGCGGCAAACGCTAGCCTTGATTTATTAGAAAAAGAACCACTCAAATACCTTTCATTTGAAGAAAAACATTTATCTCACTTAATTAAATTTCAAAACTTACCGTATATAAAAAAAATAAGGTTATCCGGCACAATTGCTGCCTTCGATTTAGATATTGGAAACAAAAAAAGTTATTTCAATAATATTGGGAAAGAAATAAAGAGACTTGCAATGGAGCAAGGTTTATTTATTAGACCCCTCGGGAATGTTATTTATCTCTTACCTCCTCTCTGTATAACCGATGATCAATTAGAAAAAAGTTACTGGATAATAAGGCAAATCTTAGAAAATCTTTAGATAGAAATTTAAGGTCCCTGCAGTATTGCATTTT
>MWOR01000195.1 GCA_002025865.1 Prochlorococcus sp. HOT208_60m_813I02
ATCATTAAACGCAATACACAACTCATCTTCATAAAGCTTATCGCAGGGTATTTCTTCATTAATGATTTTTTGAAATATTGTTGTTTCAGTCATTAAATTAATTAATTGAGATAACGTCTTTTTCGTTAAACCCTTCTTTTAAAAGTTCTTTGTTCAAATCATCTTTTGATGTAACTCTATCTACAAATAATATTCCATTTAAGTGATCCATTTCGTGTTGAATACACCTCGCTAGAATTCCATCTGCTTTCATTTTACGTGGTCGTCCCATTTCATCTCTAAATTTTAATTTTATAGTTGATGGTCTTACTACATTCAAATAGACGCCAGGTATACTCAAGCAGCCTTCTTCGTATGAATTAAGGGTTGTTCCAAAATCTGTAATTTCTGGATTGATTAATATTAAAGGTTCTGCTGCTGAATCTTCAAAATTTACGTCTATGACAAGAAGCTCTTTATTGATTCCAATTTGTGGT
>MWOR01000196.1 GCA_002025865.1 Prochlorococcus sp. HOT208_60m_813I02
GGGTTGATACTTTTAATTTCCTCAATTGAAATGTAATTGCTTACTACAAGAGAAAAAACATTAGTTTCTCTAATTCTTCTTGCAATCAATTCAGAATATTGAGATCCGAAATCCAAAATTAATATTGATGGGTCTCGTTCTTTTTTTAAAATTGTTTGACTCATGTATAAAAGTTAACTCAATTTATTTACAAAAGCATAATGAATCACAAATTTATCTCATTGAAAATAAGAAATAAACTTATTGCCATTAATTCCAGCCCACCTAATTTTCCTTTTTCTATCAAAAATGATTGATGCGATTTCCATATCGGTTTTTACATACCTATTTACATAATTAAAAGAACGCTTTTCGATCGTATTTGATAAATTCTTGAATAATTTATCAGCTAAAGATTTATTAAATCTTTCAATAAATTGTAATGCATTCTCAAGATTATCTAATTGAGATAATTCAATTATTATTTCAGGTGGTAACTTTTCTTGAACGGCTAAATAAACAAGAATCTCAATTCTTGCATCAGCTAAATGATTATGTGTATGAAAAATACCCCCTGCTAATTTAATTAACTTTCCGTGATAGCCAAAAAGGATTACAGTTTTAACTTTTTTAATTGCAGCATCGACTATTAGAGGTCCTATCCAATTTCCAACTTTTATGATTGGCAACT
>MWOR01000197.1 GCA_002025865.1 Prochlorococcus sp. HOT208_60m_813I02
GTATCTTTCTATGTATTTCTAATCTTTCCATTGGATCTTTTGCAGAATTGAATGCATCTAATAATGATTTTCTTTTTGCAGCATATTTCTGTACAAGTTTTTTGCGTTTGACTTCTCTCGCAATCATGGACTTTTTGGCCATTTAATAGAATTTTTAAACTGAATTATATTTTAACAGCTTGGATAACAATTTTAAAAATTTATTTATTGGTTTAATAATCTTTGCACTATTAAAAGTTGACTAGTATCCCTTATTATAAGTAAAACACTTAGCCCAACTAAAAGAAAGAAACTTGATTGAGTAACCACCATTTGCACCTTAATTGGGACTGGTTTTCCTCTAAAACCTTCAATCAAAGTGAAAACAAGTTGCCCTCCATCTAACAATGGTAAAGGTAATGAATTAAGTACTGCTAAATTA
>MWOR01000198.1 GCA_002025865.1 Prochlorococcus sp. HOT208_60m_813I02
CTCTAGAAGTAAAAATAATATTAACGTTTTAAATAATTTAGTAATCGATTCTAATAATCAAAATTTAATAGGAAATAGAAGACCTTTTTCGAATGGAGAATTATTTTCGTTGTTTCTTTTAATTATCATAATTTCTACAAGTTTAATTTGTTCAATTTTTATTGCTTCTTTTACTGGAAAAGAATTAGAGACAATACCGCTTTGGCTAATTAAATAATTTTATAAAAAAGTCTGTGACTCCCTTCTAAAAAACCTATCAATCAAAATTCACTGCAATCATTGGAATTGTGGCTAACTGATTTAGGTGCTTTGAAGGATATTAATAATCCATCTAAATGGTATCTGTTACTTTCAAATTGGAATGCAACTATTATTTTTGAACAAGAAGATTTAAGTGTTATCTGGGAAAGTGAAGGAAAAGAAACTAAAAGACTATTTTCCTA
>MWOR01000002.1 GCA_002025865.1 Prochlorococcus sp. HOT208_60m_813I02
AATTAGTTTTTGAATGAACTCTTAACGCATATATCATTGCCTATCAAACTTACCTGAGAATCACTTAATTGAATAATTTCATGCATTTCTTCAAATTCAAAATCACCAACAGGATTCATACAACTTTCTCCACCTAAAATGTTTGGAGCAATAAAGGTAATAATCTCTTGTATACAGTTAGATTTGATTGCGGCAGTAGCCAATCTTGGGCCACATTCCCAGAGAACTTTATTACACCCTCTACTAGCAAGAATTTCTGAAATTAACTCTGGATTATCTGATGATACCTTTTCAACTTCAACAGACTTTGGAAGCCTAGTGAGGAAGTCTTCATTTGCTGTTGAAGAATCATAAATAACTAATGTTTTTGCCTTATTACAATCCCAAAGATTAGATTTTGT